>NZ_JBFUAF010000003.1:0-264420 GCF_056406415.1 Arthrobacter sp. P1_C12_2
GGGTGCGGTGGGTGCGGTCGGTGATGACGAGCTGGATCTCGACCCCGCTGATCCCGCCCGGGGTGCCGGTGGTGCGTTCGACCAGCGTGTCGGCCATCAGCTGCCCGCGGGAGCGGGGGTCCCCGCTGTTCCTGAGGGTGTCGGCGTGCCGGGTCAGGGCGGTGTGCACGGCGACGCCGGCGGCCACGGGGAGCAGGGCGGTCAGGTGGCACATGGTGTCGGGGGCCGGGCGGAGGCTGACGTGCCGCTCGGTGGCGGCGTGCGCGGCACGGTCGGTGACGGTGCGGGGGTCACGCCGGTACGCGGCGGTCCGGGCCGCGGCGACCAGGGAACGGTCACCCACGCCGGCGAACGTCCCGGTGTCGGGTGCGAGTTCCGCGTCGACGGCGGCCCGGTCGGCGGCGGCCAGGCAGGCGGTTTCGCGCACGAGCAGGGTGGCGCGCCATTCGTTGAGCTGCCCGGTTTCCAGGGCGGTAAGGGTGTGCGGCATCTCGGTCACGAGGGCCTTGGCCAGGCCCAGGAGCCGGCCGCCCCTGGCCGGGGACTCGCGCCGGGCCAGGGCGATCTGCGCGCCGATCCCGGCGCCGAGCCGGTCCGCGGGGATCCCGGCGGCGGCCTGGTCGCGGCGCTGGAGCAGGTCGAAGTCCACGGCGAGCCGGGCCTGTTCCGCGGACGCGGCGGATTTCCAGTCTTCCAGTTCCCGGATCCGGTCAATGATCCCGGCACTTTCCGTGGCCAGGCGCACGGAACCCAGCGGTCCGGCGGCCGCACGGCTCCCGGCGCGGCTGAAGCCGCCGTCGCCGTGTCCTGCCGGAGCCACTTCGGGCCCGTGATTGCCGTCCATGAATCCAGTGTTTCAGGCACCCCTGACATTTAACAGAGAGCGAGGGCGACCAGTGTCGGTGACGATCCTGTCGGTGGCCGCACCTGACACCCCCGGCGACAAAGCCTTCAACGCCATCGTCCCCGGGGCCAGCCGGCTCGCGGCGCCACGAGTGAACCCAACGCAACGGTCCCCCTCCGGACCGCGTCAATTAGGCTGGAACGGTGACCCGCCTCATTCTTGCCTCCCAGTCCCCCGCCCGCACCAAGCTGCTGCACAACGCCGGCATCGCCCACGAGGTCCTCGTCTCGGACGTCGACGAGGACGCCGTCCAGGCCCGCTATGGCGTAACGGATCCGCATGACACCGCCCTGCTGCTTGCCCGGGCCAAGGCCGAGGCCGTCGCTTCCCTGCCCGAGGCGGACGGCGCAATCGTGATCGGCTGCGACTCGGTCTTCGAGTTCGACGGCGAGGCCCACGGCAAGCCCTACACGGCCGACGTCGCCCGGGAACGCATGCTGCGCATGAGCGGCGGCATGGGCGTCCTGCACACCGGCCACTGGCTCGTGGACTGCCGCGACACAGAGGGCGACACGGACGCAGAAGACGACGCCGACGGCGCCACCGACGGCGAAGGCGGCGTCACCGCGCGCGGCACCGGCGCCACCCTGGGCTCGGTGTCCTCGGCCGAGGTGCACTTCATGGAGATGAGCGCCGACGAAATCGAAACCTACATCGCCACCGGCGAGCCTCTCCAGTGCGCTGGCTCCTTCACAATCGACGGCTACGGCGGGGCGTTCATCCGCAAGGTCGACGGCGATCCCCACACCGTCGTCGGGCTCTCCATCTCCACCCTGCGCGCACTGCTCGGCCAGGCAAATGTGGGGATCACCGAGCTCTGGACCGGCGGGGCCGCGGACCCTGCGGACATCCGTTCGGAGTGAAGACCGAGGGAACACGGAGTAAGAGCGCGAGTGAGCGCGGAGTGAACCAATTTGCCCCTCTTTGTGGCAACCCTACAAAGGACGGGCCGTTTACGGGCGGAATCCGCAAGTAATATCGGCGGAACCCTCAAAACCGCGCTAGGCTCCCTGAAGGAAAGAAGGAGACGCCTTGTCAGCAAATTCGGAGCAGTCCGCACCCACCGTGTCGGGATCATCGCAGTCATCTACAGCCGCGGGCACCCGCCAGCTGACCAAGGTGCTGATCGCCAACCGCGGAGAAATTGCCGTGCGCATCATCCGCGCCGCCCGCGATGAAGGCATCGCCTCGGTGGCTGTCTACGCGGACCCCGACCGCGACGCGCTGCACGCCCGGCTCGCCGACGAGGCCTACGCGCTCGGTGGCAACACCGCCGCGGAGTCCTACCTCGTGATGGACAAGATCATCGACGTCGCCCGCCAGTCCGGCGCCGACGCCATCCACCCCGGGTACGGGTTCCTGGCCGAGAACGCCGAGTTCGCCGCCAAGGTGATCGATGCCGGCATCACGTGGATCGGGCCCTCCCCCGAGGCGATCTCTGCCCTGGGCGACAAGGTCCAGGCCCGCCACATCGCCGAAAAAGTCGGCGCCCCGCAGGTCCCCGGCACCGCCGACCCGGTCGAATCCGCCGAGGAAATCCTCGACTTCGTGGACAAGTTCGGCCTGCCCGTCGCCATCAAGGCGGCCTTCGGCGGCGGCGGACGCGGAATCAAGGTAGCCCGCACCCGCGAAGAAATCCCCGAACTCTTCGAATCCGCCGTGCGCGAGGCCACCGCAGCCTTCGGCCGCGGCGAGTGCTTCATTGAGCGGTTCCTGGACGCCCCGCGGCACGTCGAGACCCAGTGCCTCGCCGACGCCTACGGCAACGTCGTGGTGGTCTCCACCCGCGACTGCTCGCTCCAGCGCCGGAACCAGAAGCTGGTCGAAGAAGCCCCGGCCCCGTTCCTGACCGAGGAACAGAACCGCCGGCTCTACGAATCCTCCAAGGCCATCCTCAAGGAGGCCGGTTACCTCGGCGCCGGGACCTGCGAATTCCTCGTCGGCCAGGACGGCACCATCTCCTTCCTCGAGGTCAACACCCGCCTGCAGGTGGAGCACTGCGTCTCCGAGGAGGTCACCGGGATCGACCTGGTCCGCGAACAGTTCCGGCTGGCCCGCGGCGAGGAGCTCGGCTACGGCGACCCGGAAGTCCGCGGCCACTCGATCGAATTCCGCATCACCGGCGAGGACCCGGGCCGGAACTTCATGCCCGCCCCCGGCACCATCGCGGTGCTGAAGAACCCCACCGGCCCCGGCGTCCGCGTCGATTCCGGCGTGGAGCAGGGCGATGTCATCAGCGGCAACTTCGACTCCATGCTCTCCAAGCTGATCGTCACCGGCGCCACCCGCGCCCAGGCCCTGCAGCGCTCCCGGCGGGCGCTCGAGGAAATGGTGGTGGAAGGCATCCCCACCGTTATCCCGTTCGACCTCGCGGTGGTTTCCAATCCCGATTTCGCACCGGCCGACGGCCCCTTCAGGGTGCACACCCGCTGGATCGAGACGGCGTTCGTCAACGACATTCCGGCCTGGACCCCGACCGGCACCGAGGCTGAAGCGGCCGACGCCGGCGACCGCCAGCGCGTCGTCGTCGAGGTCGGCGGCAAGCGCCTGGAAGTCGTGCTGCCGGCGTCGCTGGGCTCGGTCAGCAACACGGCTGGCGCCAAGCCGGCCAAGGCCAAGAAGCGCTCCCGCAGTGGCGGCGCACCCGCGGCCGCGAGCGGCAACGCCCTCACCTCCCCCATGCAGGGGACCATCGTGAAGGTGGCCGTCGCCGAAGGTGACACGGTCGCCGAGGGCGATCTCGTCGTCGTGCTCGAGGCGATGAAGATGGAACAGCCGCTCACCGCCCACCGTGCCGGGATCGTGATCGGCCTCTCCGCAGCCGCCGGCGAGACTGTGTCCGCCGGCGCCGTGATCGCCATGATCGAGGACGGCGACGCACAGTAGTCGACGGCGGACAGTAGTCGACGCCGCCGGTCGCGGGCGCGCCTCTGGCGCCCCCGTGACCGGCCAGTAGAGACTTGGAGTGTGAAGCCATTCCTGCTCCTCGCCTCGCGCGCGGAAGACACCGCCGCCGAGGACGAATACCACGCCTATCTTCGCTACTGCGGGCTCGAGCCGGAGCAGCTGCACCGCATCCGAATGGAAGCCGCCCCGCTGCCCGAGCTGGAGCTGTCCGACTATTCGGGCGTCATTGTGGGCGGCAGTCCCTTCACCTCCAGCGACCCGGCCGAGCACAAGAGCGCCACCCAGCACCGGGTGGAGCGCGAACTCGCCGGGCTGCTGGACAGGATCGTGGCCGAGGACTTCCCGTTCCTCGGCGCCTGCTACGGCGTCGGCACCCTCGGGCTGCACCAGGGCGCCGTGATCGACCGGACGTACGGTGAAGGGCTCGGCGGCGTCACCATCAAATTGACGGCGGACGGGCTGCAGGATCCTCTCCTGCGCGGACTGCCGGAGAGCTTCACGGCGTTCACCGGCCACAAAGAAGCCTGCACAGTCCTGCCCTCCCACGCGGTGCTCCTGGCGAGCTCGGCCGCCTGCCCGGTGCACATGTTCCGGATCAAAACCAACCTGTACGCCACCCAGTTCCACCCCGAGCTCGATGCCGAAGGGCTCGTCACCAGGATCGATATCTACCGCCACGCCGGCTACTTCCCGCCGGAATCGGCCGAAATGCTCATGGACGACGCCCGGCGGTTCACCGCGACCGAACCGATGAAAATCCTGCGGAACTTCGTGCAGCGCTACGCGAGCTGACAGCCCCGCCCACGCAGGCCCCGCCAGCAAAGAAGCCCGGCGTGTTCACTGAACACACCGGGCTTCTCCTGTCAGGAGGAACGGACGCTACGCCACATTGTTGGTGTAGTCGATGTCCCGTGTTTCCTTGCTCACGAATAGGGCGATCAGCGTCAGCACCGCCATGGAGGCGAGGTAGACGCCCACCAGCACGGTGCTGCCCCCGGCCAGTTCCCAGAGCCAGACGGCGATGAACGGAGCCACGGCGGCGCCCAGGATGCTGGAGACGTTGTAGCTGATGGCGGAGCCGGTGTACCGGACATTGCCCGGGAACAACTCCGGCAGCAGCGCACCCATGGGACCGAACGTCAGGCCCATCAGCGAGAAGCCGATGACCAGCAGCGCCATGGCACCGGCGAACCCGGCGCTGAACAGCGGAACGAACAGCAGGCCGAAGGCCAGGATGCCGAAAGTGACAACAATCAGCATCTTGCGGCGGCCGAATTTCTCGGCCAGCGGGCCGGAGACCAGCGTGAAGATGCCAAAGAAGACGACGCCGGCGATCAGCATCCAGAGGAAGTCGTTCCGGCTGTAGCCCAGGCCCGGGACGAACGCTGCGGCAGCGGCCTCGGTCATCGGCTTGCCGGCCTTTTCCGCAGCGGCCTTCGCGGTGTCCAGGCTGGACGCCCGGGTGCCGTAGGTCAGCGTGAACGTGGTCATCAGGTAGAAGAGCACGTAGGTGGCGAGCATGATGAACGTGCCCAGGATCAGCGGACGCCAGCTGGTCTTGAAGACCCGTGCCAGCGGCAGCTTGGCGACCTCGTTGGATTCGAGGACCTTGGTGAAGGCGGGGGTTTCGATCAGCTTGAGCCGGACGTAGAGGCCGATGATGACCATGACGGCGCTGAGCAGGAACGGCACGCGCCAGCCCCATTCCATGAAGGCCTCCGGGGTCAGGGTGTAGCTGAAGACCAGGAAGATCACGTTGGCGATGATGAAGCCGATCGGGGCCCCCAACTGCGGGAACGTGCCGTAGATGGCGCGCTTGTTCGACGGGGCGTTTTCGGTGGCCAGCAGGGCCGCACCGCTCCATTCGCCGCCGAGGGCCAGGCCCTGGCAGAAGCGCAGGACCACGAGGAGCGCCGGGGCCAGGAAGGTCCAGCCCGGGACGGTCGCCGTCGGCAGGCAGCCGATCAGGAAGGTGGCAACGCCCATGGTCAGCAACGAGGCCACGAGCGTGCCCTTGCGGCCGAACTTGTCACCGAAGTGGCCGAAGATGACCGAGCCGAGCGGGCGGGCGATGAACGCGACGCCGAACACAGCGAAGGATGCCAGCAGCTGGGTGGTCTCGTTCTGCCCGGGGAAGAAGAGCTTCGGGAAAACCAGCACGGCGGCGGTGGCGTAAACGTAGAAGTCATAGAACTCGACGGTGGTGCCGATCAGGCTGGCGACAATCACGCGGCCGCGCGAATTCACCTGCTTGGTGGACCCATGCTCCGCGGAGGTTGCAGTGGATGACATGTAGTAACGCTTTCATGAAGACCGGTCGGATTTTCCCCAAGAGCTCGATGCCCGGGTCCGCCGGCTAGGGATTCGAATACGTCTGATAATAGTTCCCGCAGTCCAATCAATGGACAAACAGTCCGCTACTCGGACATCGTGTCGTGGATCACGCGGTGGTCGTCACACCTATTCTCACACCGTCATAAAAGCCCCGATAGGCAAAAGTCACAGCGCGTTAATAAACCGCGACTGTCCCGGAAACGCGGCATCCCTACCTTTGAAGGACAACACCCCCCAAGGAGGTCTCCCAAGTGACTGCTGAACGCACCGCCGAAATCGGCACCGCAGATGCCAGTGCTGCCCGCACTGACACCCTTACCCTCGATCACCGGCCCGGCCGCTGGATCGCCAACTGGGATGCAGAAAACAAGGAGCAGTGGGAGTCGGCAGGCCGCTCCATCGCCCGGCGCAACCTGAACTGGTCCATCTTCGCCGAGTTCCTCGGTTTCGTGGTCTGGCAGCTCTGGTCGATTGTGGTGGTCCAGCTTCCTGCCGCCGGCTTCAAGTTCTCCACCAACGAGATCTTCTGGCTGATCTCCATGCCCAGCCTCATCGGCGCCACGCTGCGGATCCCCTACACGTTCATGGTGCCGCGCTTCGGCGGCCGCAACTGGACGATCGTCTCCGCCCTGCTGCTGCTGATCCCCACGATCGGCCTGGGGCTGTGCGTCGCGAACCCGGCCACCCCCTTCGGCGTCATGCTGTTCGTGGCCGCCCTTGCCGGATTCGGCGGCGGCAACTTCGCCAGCTCGATGGCGAACATCACCTTCTTCTACCCCGCCCGGGAAAAGGGCTGGGCGCTGGGCCTGAACGCCGCCGGCGGCAACCTCGGTGCCGCCGTCGCCCAGCTGGCCGTTCCGATCGCCATCACCCTGCTGGCAGCCGGCAGCGTGAACCTGCCCGTCGCCGGCTTCATGTGGGTTCCGCTGATCCTGCTCGCGGCCTTCGGTGCCTGGAAGTACATGGACAACCTCACCAGCGCCAAGGGTGATGTCGCAGGCTCACTGGCCGCCCTAAAGGAACCGCACCTGTGGATCATGGCGCTGCTGTACATCGGCACCTTCGGATCTTTCATCGGCTTCGCCGGCGTGTTCCCCAAGCTCATCAAGGACTACTTCCCGGCCTTCTCCTCCATCTCCGTCGGCACAGTGGCCCTGTCCCTGGCCTTCCTCGGCCCGCTGGTCGGATCCCTGGCCCGCCCCTACGGCGGACGCATGGCGGACCGGATGGGAGGGGCCCGCATGACCGTCGCGGCGTTCGCGGCGATGGCCGTGATCACCCTGACCATGCTCTGGACCCTACCGGTGAAGAACTTCTGGCTCTTCCTGTTCCTGTTCCTGCTCCTTTTCACCGCCAGCGGCTTCGGAAACGGCGCCACCTACCGCATGATCCCGATCATCTTCGCCACCTCCAGCCGGGCCGCCCGCGCCGGGGCCAGCACGCACACCACCCAGCGGCTCGCGTCCTCGGCCCTCGGCCTAATCTCGGCCATCGGCGCCTACGGCGGATTCATCATCCCCCAGGTCCTCAACGCCTCCAACACGGCCAGCGGTTCCTACAGTTCGGCGTTCTACGGATTCGTGGGGGCCTACGTCCTGATGCTGGTGGTCTGCTGGTTCTTCTACATCCGCAACGCCAACCGAAACGCGATGGGACACGTCTAACATGACCACCGGCGCCGACACGCACTGCCCCTACTGCGCCCTGCAGTGCGCCATGACGCTCACCTCTCCAGCGGCTCTGACCCCGGCTGTCCAGCCGGGGTCAGAGCCCGTACCGGCCACGCCGGCGTCCGACCCCCCCATCGCCGTGCCGCTCCTGACAGTGGCCGGACGGGACTTCCCCACAAACCGCGGCGGCCTGTGCCGCAAGGGGTGGACCTCCGCGTCGCTGCTGGACCACCCGGGCCGCGTCACGGAGCCGCTGCTGAAGGGCGCCGACGGCGTCCACCGCCCGGTCAGCTGGGACGAGGCCCTCGGCCGGATCGTGTCCGCCGTGAGGCGGGCCCGCGCTGAGCACGGGGCGGACGCCGTGGGCGTGTTCGGCGGCGGCGGCCTCACCAATGAGAAGGCCTACCAGCTGGGCAAGTTCGCCAGGCTGGCCCTGGGTACCTCGCGGATCGACTACAACGGACGGTTCTGCATGTCCTCGGCCGCCGCGGCGGGCATGCGCGCGTTCGGCCTGGACCGCGGGCTCCCGTTCCCGCTCGCGGACCTCGACGCCGCCAGCACCATCCTGATGCTCGGCTCCAACGTTGCCGAGACCATGCCGCCCTTCGTCCAGCACCTCCAGGGGGCGCGCGACGCCGGCGGGCTGATCGTCGTCGACCCGCGGCGCTCCGCCACCGCCGCGTTCACCGCCGACGGCGGCGGGCTGCACCTGCAGCCGCTGCCCGGCACGGACCTCGCCCTGCTCCTGGGCATCTCCCACGCGGTGATCCACGAGGGCCTCGCCGACGCCGGGTACATCGCGGACCGGACCAGCGGTTACGACGCCGTGGCTCGCAGCGTCGGAAGTTTCTGGCCGGAACGTGTCCAGTCGATCACCGGCGTCCCCGCCGGGCTGATCCGTGAAACCGCCCGGCGGCTAGCCGACGGCGCTGGCAAGGGCGGCAGCTACATCCTCACCGGCCGCGGCGTCGAACAGCACGTCGACGGCACTGACACGGCCACGGCCGCTATCAATCTTTCCCTCTTGCTGGGCCTGCCGGGCTCCGCGCGCAGCGGCTACGGCACGCTCACCGGCCAGGGCAACGGCCAGGGCGGCCGCGAACACGGCCAGAAGGCGGACCAGCTCCCTGGCTACCGGAAGATCACCGATCCCGCCGCCCGCGCCCACATGGCAAAGGTCTGGGGCGTGCCCGAAACCCTGATTCCGGGCCCCGGCCTCCCCGCCGTCGAACTCCTTAAGTCCCTCGGACAGCCCGACGGCGTCCGCTGCCTCTTCGTGCACGGCGCCAACGTGGCGGTGTCCGCCCCGGATGCGAACGCCGTGATCGCGGGCCTACGCAGCTTGGACTTCCTGGTGGTGTGCGACTTCTTCCTCTCCGAGACCGCCGCCGAGGCGGACCTGGTCCTGCCGGTCACCCAGTGGGCCGAGGAAGAAGGAACCCTCACCAACCTCGAGGGCCGTGTGCTCCGCCGCCGCCGGGCCCTCACTCCACCGCCCGGTGTCCGCAGCGAGCTGTGGATCATGACCCGGCTGGCCGAAATGTTGCACGCGCCGTCCACCTTCAGCGAGGACCCGGAAACCGTGTTCGAGGAACTCCGGCTCGCGTCCTCCGGCGGCCTGGCCGACTACTCCGGGATCGACTACGCCATGCTGGACCGCGGCGAGGCCGCCTACTGGCCCTACCCCGCCGGGAGCGCGGGAACGCCGCGGCTCTTCCTGGACGCCTTTGCCCACGCCGGCGGCCGGGCGGCGTTCACAGCGGTGACGCCCCGGCGTCGTACACCTTCTGCCACGGCGGACCGCGCCGGCGCTGGACGTGTCGGAGCGGACCGCGCCGGAACGCCGATGACCCTCATTACCGGGCGCCTGATGGAGCACTACCAGTCCGGCGCGCAGACCCGCCGGGTGGCCGCCCTGGCGGAAGCCCAGCCGGAGGCGCGGCTGCAGCTGCACCCCGCCGCGGCCGCCGCGCAGGGCATCGCCGACGGCGATTACGTTTCGATTTCCAACGAACGCGGCGTGGTCAGCTGCCGTGCCGAGCTGAGCACGGACATCCGTCCTGAGACGGTGTTCCTGCCGTTCCACTTCCCGGAGCTCGGGAGCGCCAACCGGCTCACCGAGGCGGCCACGGACCCCATTTCCGGGATGCCCGAGTTCAAGACCAGCAAGGTGTGGATCCGCCCGGCAGTTTCCTTGGACGGGATTTGCGGGGACGCGGCGTCGGGGGCTGTCCCGGCCGGTGATTCCGCCGGCGTTCCAGGCCGCGTTCTTCAAGCAGAGGAGACCTCATGACTGAGCGGATTGTGGTGGTGGGCTTCGGGCCCGTCGCCGCGCGGCTGATCGACGAGCTGCTGCCGGCCGTGCGCAGCGGCATCGCACACCTGACCGTGATCGGTGAAGAGTCCGAGGCCGCGTACAACCGCGTGCTGGTGGCAGATCTTGGCGTCGGCCGGACGACGCCGGCCGCCCTGGCCCTCGCGGACGCGGCGGCGCTGGTGGCCGACGGCGTCGATGTCCGGCTGGGCGCCCGCGTCCGCCGCGTGGACCGCGCCCGGCAGCGGGTCTTGTTGAGCGACGGCACCTCCCCCGGCTACGAGCGGCTCGTCTTCGCCACCGGTTCGCGGCCGGTCATCCCCAACCTCACCGGACTCAACCCGGACCCGGCCGCGCCGGTGCTGCCGCCGGGCGTGACGGCCCTGCGGGATCTCCGCGACGCGTCCGTGCTCCACTCTGCCGTGGCGGGCGGCAAGCGCGTGGTGGTCCTGGGCGGCGGCGTGCTGGGCCTGGAGACGGCCCTCGCCGCGGCCGAGGAGGGCGCCACTGTGACCGTGGTGCACAACGGCCCGCATCCCCTGGGCCGGAACATCGACCGCGGTGGCGGCGCCGTGCTCGCGGCTTCCCTGCGGAACTGCGGCGTGCGGGTGGCCGGCAACGCCCGCTCGGTGGGCGTGGAACACAACGCGCCCGACGGCGGCTTCTCGGCCCTGCTGCTCGATGACGGTTCCGCAATCGACGGCGACCTCCTGGTGCTCTCCTGCGGGGTCCGGCCGCGGACCGAACTGGCGGAAGGCTGTGGGCTCTCCACCGCCGCCGGGATCCTGGTGGACCACAAGCTCCGTGCCCACCACGAGCCCCACATTTTCGCGATCGGCGACTGCGCCGAGGTCCGCTGCCCGGACCCCGAGTGYGTGGAGTGCCGGACCGCGCGGGGACCGTCCGGGCTGGTGGGCCCGGGCTGGCGGCAGGCCGAATGGCTCGCCGACTATCTGACCCTGTTGGCGTCCGGGGCTCCTGCCGAGGCGGAAGCCTTGCCGGCGCTTCCGGCGGAACTGCCGGGCGTGATCGTGCTCAAGGCCCGCGGCATGAACCTGGCCGTGGCCGGGGATGTGTCCGCGGAACCGTGGGACGAGGAAGCCCTGACCGCCGGGGCCGTGAACGGCCGGGCCCGGCTGCAGATTGCCCAGTGGGCCGATCCCGAGCACGGCCGCTACGTCAAGATGACCACCCGCGCCGGCGTGCTCGAGGGCCTCGTGTCCGTGGGCATGCCCCGCACCTCGGCCGAGCTGGTGCAGCTCTTCGAACGCGGCGCGGAACTCCCCGCCGACAGGTCGCTGTTGCTGCGCCTGGACGGGCCGGATCAGGCGGCCGCTGCGGGGGCCGTGGATCCTTCCCGGACGGTCTGCCGGTGCGCGGGCGTCAGCGGCACGGCCATTGCTTCTGCAGTGTCCGAGGGCTGCGGGACGGTGCCCGACGTCTCCGCGGCCACCCGCGCCGGCACCGGCTGCGGCGGCTGCCACGACGACATCAAGGGAATCATCGAGGCCCACTTTCAGGGGGCGGCTGCCTGACAGTGGGGTGTCCTGAAGCCGGAGAGGCCGAACAAGCCTGAGGCACAGTTCAGAAACGTTGCCCGCGTATCAGTGAACGGGCAGCCGTGTTGGGCATGGCGGCGAACTATATCCGCTGGGATTCCGCCATCGGTGCCCGCGAGGCACCGCTGTACCGGGCCATGGTCTCCCAAGCCCCGGAGGCGGAATAATCTTCTCCGCCTGATACCGGCGCGGCCCCGCTGCCCCTTTTAGACCCCGGCCCGGCGGAGTTTTACTGCGCTGCGTTGTCGAACTTCTTCTGCCACTGGGCATGCTCGCGGCCGGCATCCAGCCGGCGGTCCGCAGTCCACCTGGGCAGATAGTCGGGCGCGGGCAGCTCGCGGGCAGGCCTGGCCTTGGGCTCAGGCCGGGTCTGGACCGGCTTGGGTTTAGGACCGGTCTGGACAGGCTTGGCCACAGGCCGGGTCTGGACAGGCTTCCGGGGGTAGCTCGGCCTAGTGTCGGCCACCGTCCAGTTGATCACGGCGCGCATGATGAGCACGAGCACCCACAGGCCGATCCCAGCCAGGATGTATTGCCAAAACACGACCAGTAACAAGATGGCTACTAGCACGAAAATAAACATGGCGACATTATGCATATGCGACACGGCCGGCGGTAGGGGACTTAATCCCTGATCGCCCGCACGGAAGTGGTCGTCCGTAGGGTCCCTCCCCGCCCTTACGGATGATGAGCAGAAACTGCGTCATGCCGGTCCGTCCACGGGCGGCAGAACACCCGCCGCAGCAGGGCCGTAGACCAACATCTCCAGCCGCAAACACAATTGGGATTCCCAGACATGGTTTACGCACGGCACAGCGCTCAAGAAAAAACCGCGCACCCGAAGAGAACTCCGGGGCTGCGCTGGCCATCGTCCAGGAGAGCCCCGACAACACATACAGGGAAGCCCGGACATTGTTCAGACACACTGCAGTTGTACCGGCGCAACGATGCGCTCGCTCTGAAAGGCTCACGCGCTGAGCGTCCGGCCAAAAGACGACTCTCCTTTCACAGAATCCGACACGGGCGGTATTTCGTTCCGCGTAGGGAGACGCCGGTAGCGGCGCTTCGTCATTCCGAGTACACAGGGACGCGCGAGCACCACTACGAAGAGGACATGTTTGTCGAGAAGTCTCAGCAAACGGAGATCTTCCTTCAGGCCGCAGGTGCCAGATCAACACGGCTGGCAAAGGGTTCGCTAGCCGTGGTCCTGATGAGCAAAGCGGTGGAGTTGCTTAGCTGACTGCGGCTGGAACCGTCGCGGGTGAACCCGAACGGTTGCGTGACGGTCTTCGACAGCCAGTCCCAAATCTGGGTCCGTGAGCTCTAACCATCCGCTTACAAGCCCCTGCCCCTAAGGGCGGGGGCTTCCCTACCGATGAACAGAACTCCTGTTCGTGCGACAGCGGCACGGGCAGTGGCACTGCCCGTGGGAAGGGGGCACGCTTCGTTATCCGGCGCTAGTTGGATTAAACTGGAGGCACTAAATCCCTTCGAGGACTGGTTGCCCGTGGAGACGATATTCTTCCTGGTCGTAATTCTCATCACAGTGTGGATCCTTCTCGGCCTCTTGCTGAGACTCAAGAAGAGAACCCGCCGCAAGGGCTCCAATTACTACGTGCCCACCTTCAAGGCCAACTTCGACACATGGGAGAGTAAATGGACCATGGACCGAAAGCTGCAGGAGAGGTGGGATAAGGCACGGTGGCAGCAGGAGTTTAACCGTCCGTAGAGCTGGCCGGCCTACTTGGAGCTGGCGGTCACCATTCCCCCGAAGAGGAACATCAAAGCCGCGCGGATGCTGTGAAGCGCATTCATGAACGCACGGGTCACCCTGCGGACGAGGTGCATCCCATTCCACTCTCGGTATAGTGCGTCCGGCCACCCCGGGCTGCGGGGCAGGCCAAGCTGCCACATACGGTTCGGCTGTCCCATGCCGCTTGGGTTGAACAATAATCGGGAAGCCCGACTTCAGTGCGCTCAGCACCCCCATCAACCCCGAAGCGGGCCTTTCTCCCCTTGGCACCGCCGAGGGGCGGGGATGCAATGGACTGAGGTCCGTTCGTCCGCAGGAGGCATCCCATGAACGTCCCGGTTTTTTTGGCGCTCGGCGCGATTGTTGTGTTCGCCGTCGTGATGGGTGTGGTCATGTCGCGCGAAAAGGATCCGCAGCGGCGGGCCGCCGCGCTGACGCGCACGGGAGCGGCCGTCATGGCGGCGTTCACTGTCATCGGGGGATTCTTCATTGGCGGGTTCGCGATGCAGGAGCCGGGCGGAACAACCGGAACGCTGATCACGCTCGCCTGGGTGGTGCCGATGCTCATCCTCGGGGTCTCGGCCTGGTTCTGGCCGGCCGCGACCGCTCCCCTGCTGCTCGCCCTCTCTTCTGCCTTCATTGCCGCGTGCGTGTGGCTCGCCTTCGACCCCGCTGCCCTGAGCACCTTCCTCAGTGACAACGGCCCCCTCATAGCCGTCAGCGTGCTCGCGTTGGCTCTCCCGGTCGCAATCCTCGGGCTGAAAGTTACCGCACTGGCCGGCTGGCTGCTGGTGGCCCTGGGGGTGTTGCCGCTGTTGATTACGATCATCGGAAGGTCGGGCGCGGTCGGATCGCTGATCGCGGCCAGCCTGGTCCCCCTGGCCTGCGGGATCGCCTACCTACTGTCCGTGCGGATGGCCCGGGCCGGTTCGACGTCGGGAACCATTCACCCGGCGGCCGCGTAAGAATGCCGCGCCGCCGTCAAACACAGCCGCGTAACGCAAATCGGGCCACGGACAAACGACGGGTAGCATCGGGGCCATGAGCGCCGACGACGACGACATCACCGAAGAACTGCTGGCCGACGCCGGGAAGCTGACCGGGCTGAGCCTGGAACTGCTCGGGCTCGACCCCCACCCGGACGACATGACGGCCGAGCAACGGCTCCAGTTTGATCCCGAAGACCTGGCCGAGATGGCCGACGTCTCACCCGAAGACCGTCACAAAGCCGTGGGCCAGACCCGCCTGCTGGCCGGACTCCTGTGGAACTCGTCCAGCATTCTGATCGACCAGTTGTTCCGCGATCTCGGAACGCTCAGCACGCTGGATGTTCTCACGCCGGCCGACATCGCCGGCACCTCCGTCCTGTCCTCGCTGCCGCCACAGTTCGCCGTCAGCTACGACGTGAAGTTCACCCAGAAGTTCATCGTGGTCGCGGCCGACGTCACCGCGTCCCTGATCCGGGGCTGGACTGCCCCCGGCTGCCTTGCAGCGGAACTAGCCGTCCGCTGCCTGCTCGATCAGGCGGAAATCACCGAGGACATCTACGAACTGGACCTGCCGGAGGACTGGCGGGCCGACGTCGAGGAAGTCCTGCTGGAGGATGCCGACAGTGACGCGCTGTACTCCGACAACCTCGACGTTCTCGAGGACGACGCCGCAAGTCTGGATTTCGAGCAGTGGTTCAAGCCCTTCACCCCCGGCGACACGGTTCCGCCCTACGCCTACTCGTGATCCCTACGCTTGCTCCTGATCCCTACTTCTGACTGGCCGGCTTGGCCAACCACGCCAGGTAGTCTTCAGTGAAACGCTGGACGCCGTCCCACTCGGTGTAGACGTAGTCACGGGTGGTGTCCGTGTCCAGGGAGCCCTTGTCCTTGGCGATCTTCTTCATCAGCCGCTTCTTGATGAAGCCGTAGTGGGTATAGAGCAGGGCGCCGGCGAACAACCCGACGTGCCCGGGCCGCCAGCCCGTGTCCGCCTTAAACTTCTCCACGTAGCCCTCCGCTTCCGCCTCGTCTCCGTGGGCGGCCAGGCTGACGGAAACCAGGGCGGAGGGCAAACGCTCGAGCTCGCCGCGGTTCTTCTTCACAAAATCCGTGACGTGCCCCTCGTGTTTGCCCACATGAACTGAAGCGGCGACGATTACGCCGTCATAGCCCGTCGGGAGGGTATCTCCGGCATGTTTGAGGTCCGCCGTCTCCGCCTGGTGCCCGTGGGAGCGGATCAGCTCGGCCATGTAATCCGCAATCTGGGCTGTCTGTCCTTCAACGGTCCCGTAGGGGATATAGATTTTGGCCATGTGCCATGGTGCCTCGCACGGCTGGCACGCGATACGGCCGAAGGACCCGCAGGCACATTCTCAGCCCCTCGGCGTTGCGAGCCAAGGAATTCCCAAGGGCCCGATGGTTACTGTTGACCCCGCGGTGAAGCCCGCCGTATCGCAATCCGTAAAGAGCGCTTGCATCTRCCGCTCATCTTGGCCTTAGCCATCCGCGGCCGGAACCGGCCGCCGATCCCTGGAGAACCATGAAACGCCTCACCGCTCGCCGACTTTTGCCCTCCGCCCTACTTGCCGCCGCGCTGCTCGCCGTATCGCCGGCAGCCATCGCTGCTCCTCCCGTGAAGGGCGGCAATCCTCCGGACTTCCCGCCCGGAACCGTTGTGCCGGCCGGCGAGGGATGCAGTTTCCCTCTCCTCCTTGAAGCGACCGGTTCGAACGCCAACATCAAGACTTTCAACGACAGGAACGGCGCCGTCGCCCGCGTGATCACGGCAGGCCGGGGATACACGCTCACATATACCCGCCTCGATACAAACGGGAACCGTGTGAAGTCACTGGGTATCCGGCCGACCGGCTCGGTTCAGCAGGTAGCAGTAGCCGCCGATGGCACCCAAACCGTCACGGCCACCGGAAGCAACGGGCTCATCCTGTTCTCGACGGACCTTCCAAGCAGCGCAGCGCCGTCAGCAGTCCAATACACGGGCCGCATCGTCTACACGATCGCGCCCAACGGCATCTTCACCCTTCTCAGCACGTCCGGAACGAGGACAGATATCTGCGCGGCCCTGGCGTAGTCGCTGACTTCGCGTAGACCAGCAAAGGGTCCACGGACCCTTCGAACTGCATCCCGAAGGTTGGATTCGAATTTGAGAATCTGACCTTCGGGGTGCAGTTCCTCTGCAGCCCAATATTTAGGGCTCGAACAAGACCGAGCCGGTCATGAAGATGCCGCGCTGCGGGACCCAGAATTCCCCGAGCCGGTCCTGGACCGGGAGTGCCGACGTCTGTCCCAGGCTGTGCCCCTGCAGCTGCGCTTTGCTTTCGCGGACAAACCACATCTGCCGCGGGCGCGCCAAGAACGTTTGGCCGTTGGGCGCCGCGCCCGTCAGCCCAAGGTGCCCCGCCCCCAGCACCGGGCCGGCAACGGCCCCCATGGCGCGCAGGAACGTCCGGCTGCGCCACAGCCGCTCCGGAACGGCGCCGGACACCGCGGACATAAGCCGGGTTACCGGCGCCGCCGCCAGCGTCAAATCCCAGCTCAGGTCCACGCCGGCTCCGACTTCCACGCTAAAGGAATAGCCGTCACGCCACCGGATGGAGACCCGGCGAGTGGACGCCGAGCCGATGGCGCTGCCGAAGTAGCGGGGGCAGGAGGTCCCGGGGTCGGTGGTGCTGTGAATCGTCCAGACGCCGGCAGAGTCGCGGATCCAGACCGAGATGTAGCCCGGGCCGACGGAAGATGCCGGAAAATGCCGAAAGGCCAGGACGTAGCCGGAGCTGAACGGAACGCCCATGACGGCGTAGCCGGCAAAGCGCTCCTCCGAACCGGAGGGCAGCGCACAGTTCTGTTCCATCGGCTCAACAAGCGAGCGGGGACTCTGCATGGCTCCGGCCTCCGGTTTGCTACATGTGAACTGTCACATGTGAACTGTTACATATGAACGTGGAGCCGCCGGGCTGCTTCGGAGATGGAGCCGCTCAGCGACGGGTACACGGTGAAGGTGCTGGCAATGTCGTCGACATGCAGCTTCTGGGTCACGGCGATCGAGATCGCGAAGATCAGCTCGGAGGCGTTCGGGCCCACCACCACCCCACCGATCACGGTGCCGGAACCCTTGCGGGCGAAGATCTTGATGAAACCGTCGCGGTGGTTGCGCATCTTGGCGCGCGCGTTGCTGCGCAGGGACAGCTTGATGATGTCGCCCTGGTACTTGCCGGAGTCGATCTCGGCCTCGGACACGCCCACGGAGGCGATCTCGGGTGAGGTGAAGATGTTGGACGCCACCTGGTGCAGCTTGATGGGCATGACGGCGTCGCCCAGGAAGTGGGCCACAGCAATCCGGCCCTGCATCGCGGCCACAGAGGCCAGGGCCAGGACGCCGGTGCAGTCGCCCGCGGCGTAGATGTTCGGCGCCGTGGTGCGCGAGACGCCGTCGACCTTGATGTGGCCGCTCTCGGTGAGCGCGACGCCGGCTTCCTCCAGGCCGATTCCGGCCGTGTTGGGGATGGAGCCGACGCAGACGAGGCAGTGGCTGCCGGTCACCTTGGAGCCGTCACCGAGGGTGACCACGACGCCGTCCTCCGTGCGCTCCACGGTCTCGGCGCGGGCCCGGGAGAGGACCTTGAGCCCGCGGCGTTCGAAGACGCCCTCGAGGACCTCGGCGGCGTCGGTGTCCGAGCCCGGCAGCACGCGGTCGCGGCTGGAAATCAGGGTGACTTTGGAGCCCAGGCCGTTGTAGGCCGAGGCGAATTCTGCGCCCGTGACACCGGAACCCACCACGATCAGCTCTTCGGGGAGTTCGTCCATGTTGTAGATCTGGGCCCAGTTCAGGATGCGCTCACCGTCCGGCCGCGCGGTGGGCAGCTCGCGCGGGTGGGCGCCGACCGCCAGCAGGATGGTGTCGGCCTCCACCGTTTCGGTGCCCTCGGAAGTCAGGACCTCGATGGTGTGGTTGTCCAGCAGCTTGCCGGAGCCGATCAGGATGCGGACGTTCTGGTGTTCCAGCCCGGCCTGGATGTCCTCCGACTGCTTCCGCGCCAGGCGGAGCAGCCGGTCGTTGATGTGCTTGAGGTCCGCGCGCATCGCCGGGGCAAAGTCGCCGCCGTCGACGTCGAACTTGACGCCCAGCTCCCCCGCCTCAGCCATGCGGGTCATCAGATCTGCCGTCGCGATGAGGGTTTTGGAGGGAACGACGTCGGTCAGTACCGCCGAGCCACCGAGTCCCGCACGCTCGATAATGGTGACCTGCGCCCCCAGCGAGGCGGCGACCATGGCGGCCTCGTAGCCGCCAGGCCCTCCGCCGAGAATTGCGATGCGGGGTGAGCTGAAGTCAGGATGCGTAGTCACAATCAATCATTGTCCACCATCCGAACCGGAGCCACCAAGAATCCGGGCCGCGCGCGGGTCCAGCGGTGCATGCTGGGCAGCAGGCCCGGCGCACGATAACTTGTACCAGTGAGCTATAAAGAATTCCTGAATGCAGACCCCTTCGACGCCGCCCGCGACGCCGCCGCCTACATCGCCGAAGAGACGGGCGTCGACTCCCACGACGTCGCGCTGGTCCTCGGATCAGGCTGGGGCGACGCCGCCGAGCTGATCGGCGAGACCACCGCCACCTTGTCCGCCGCCGAAATCCCCGGCTTCTCCGCACCGTCCGTGGTGGGGCACGTGGGCACCATCCGCTCGGTCCTGACCAAAGAGGGCAAGCGGGCCCTCGTCCTGGGCGCACGCACCCACTACTACGAGGGCAAAGGCGTCCGCTCCGTGGTTCACGGCGTGCGCACCGCCGCCGCCGCCGGCTGCAAGACCCTCGTGCTGACCAACGGCTGCGGCGGGCTCAACGAGAACTGGACGCCCGGCACGCCGGTGCTCATCAGCGACCACATCAACCTCACGGCCATCTCTCCGCTGGAAGGCGCCACGTTCGTGGACCTGACGGACCTGTACTCCTCACGGATCCGCGGGCTGGCCCGCGAGGTGGACCCGTCGCTGGACGAGGGCGTCTACGCCCAGTTCACCGGCCCGCACTACGAGACACCCGCCGAGGTGCAGTACGCCAAGCGGATCGGCGCCGACCTGGTGGGCATGTCCACGGCCCTTGAGGCGATCGCCGGCCGCCACGCCGGCATGGAGGTCTTCGGCATCTCGCTGGTGACCAACCTCGCAGCCGGGATCAGCCCCGTGCCGCTCAGCCACGGCGAAGTTCTCGAGGCCGGCGAGGCCGCCGGACCGCGGATTTCCAAGCTGCTCGCAGCGATCATCGCCAAGCTCTGATCACTGCTTAGGTCCTGGACAACCCGGCTGCGGCTATTCCGCGGCCAGGTAGTCCAGGACCTTTGCCTTGTCCGCCGGGAACCGCCGCTCGATCGAGTCCGCGATCCCGGCGATGCTCTGGCGCGCCAGAGCCTGCCGCCAGGCCAGTTCGGCCTGGCGCATGGTCTGGGAAATGAGGCACGTCCGCGCGAAGTTCTCCTGCCGATCCGGCTCCGGGACATTTCCGAGGATCGCCTCGCACCGGAAAGCCGAGTCCTGGCCCTCGAGCGCCAGCACAATGTCCAGCACGGTGATGTTTTCCGGCCGGCGCGCCAAAAGAAAACCGCCGCGGGGCCCCGAGACCGAGTCCAGGACACCGGCCCGGACCAGCGACTGAAACTGCTTGTTGAGATAGGCGGCCGGGAGTTTGTAGAACTCGGCCAGCCGGGCGCTGTTCACCGGCTCGCCGGGCGGTGTCCAGGCCATGTTGACGCAACTGTGCACGGCCCATTCGATGCCACGGCCCATCTTCATATTCCAGACGCTACGTGTCCGGAAATTTGGGTGTCAAGGTCCCCGCGAAAGGCCTCGAGATGGAACTGAAACCCGAACTCTCGATTATCTGGGCAGGAATCGCCCACGATTGGCGATAGTTTGGTTCCATGACGTCTTCTGATGCCGAACTCGCCCGACTCCTGAGCGATGCCCGCGATTGGGCAAGCCAGGACCCGGACCCCGCCACCGCCGCCGCCCTCTCCGAGCTGGTCCGCCTCACTGATGGGGGCGTCGCCGCGGCCCGCCAGGAGCTGGCCGACAGCTTCAGCGGTACCCTCGAGTTCGGCACCGCCGGACTGCGGGCCGCCCTCGGCCCGGGACCGAACCGGATGAACCGCGTAGTGGTCCGCCGCGCCGCCGCCGGCTTCACCGCCTTCCTCACCAACGCCGTCGGGCAGGCCTCCCCCGGCACCCGGCCGCGCGCCGTCGTCGGCTACGACGCCCGCTACAACTCCGACATTTTCGCCGAGGAAACCGCCGCGATCCTCACCGCGGCCGGTGTTGAGACCTTCCTGATGCCGGCTGCGCTGCCCACCCCGTTGCTCGCGTACGCCGTGCGGGCGCTGGACTGCGACGGCGGCGTCATGGTCACCGCCAGCCACAACCCGCCGCAGGACAACGGCTACAAGGTGTACCTCGGCCGTCACGCGGTTGAGGAAAGCGGCCGCGGCGCCCAGATCGTGGCACCCTACGATGCCCTGATAGCGGCGAAGATCGACGCCGTCGGCGCCCTGGACTCAATCGTTCTGGCCGCGGACGGGTGGACCGTGCTGGAGCCCTCGATCGCGACCGACTACCAGGGCGCCGTCGCGGCCCTGGCGGTTCCGGAGCACTTCCCGGCCCGCGGGCTGAAGATCGTCCTGACCCCCATGCACGGCGTGGGCGGGGAAACGGCCGTGGCGGTGCTGAACGCCGCCGGATTCGACGACGTCACGCTCGTCACGGAACAGGCGCAGCCGGATCCGGACTTCCCCACGGTGAACTTCCCCAACCCGGAGGAGCCCGGGGCACTGGACCTGGCCCTCGAGGCGGCGACGCGCGAGGACGCCGACATCGTGATCGCCAACGATCCCGACGCCGACCGGGCAGCCGTGGCGGCGAAAGACCCGGCCACCGGCGCGTGGCGTATGCTGCGCGGCGACGAGGTAGGCGCCCTGCTCGGCGCCCACGTCGTGGCGCGGCAGGCCGCCGGTGGCGAAGCGCCGGCCGGCGTGTTCGCCAACTCGATCGTGTCGTCCCGGCTGCTGGCGCGGATCGCGGCCGCGGCAGGCTATGCGCACGAGGAAACCCTGACCGGCTTCAAGTGGATTGCCCGGGTGCCTGGGCTGGTCTACGGCTACGAGGAGGCGCTGGGCTATTGCGTTGCCCCGTCGCTGGTGCGCGACAAGGACGGCATTTCGGCCGCGGTCCTCATCGCCGAACTCGCGGCGGCCGCAAAAGCCGAGGGCAAGACCATCTTTGACACCCTGGACGAGCTCTACTTGGTGCACGGGCTGCATGCGGGCGACCAGCTCAGCATCCGGGTGGCGGACCTCGGCCTGCTCGACGCGATGATGAACCGGCTACGCGTGAGCCCGCCGGATTCGTTCGGCGGCTCCGGCGTCGAGGCCGTCACGGACCTGGCCGAGGGCAGCGAACTCCTCCCGCCCACCGAAGGCCTGCTGTACCTGACCCGGGACCTCAGCCGCGTCATCATCCGTCCCAGCGGCACGGAACCG
Source organism: Arthrobacter sp. P1_C12_2 (assembly GCF_056406415.1). Lineage (NCBI taxonomy): Bacteria > Bacillati > Actinomycetota > Actinomycetes > Micrococcales > Micrococcaceae > Arthrobacter > Arthrobacter sp. P1_C12_2. Next base: position 21,972 of record NZ_JBFUAF010000003.1, read on the forward strand.
AAGCTCAAGTGCTACCTGGAAGTCATCCGCAGCGTCGGCTCGGCCGCCGAGCTTCCGGCAGCCCGGGACGAAGCCCGCGCGGCTCTGGACGGCGTCCTGGCGGACGTCCGCGAGGCTCTGGGCCTCTAGAGCTGCACCTCAATGTACCCGCCCACAATCCGGGTACCGAAGGTGGCGAGGCGGAGTTCCGGGTTGCCGAGGCATTCCCCGGTGGCGAGGTCGTAGACCTCCTTGTGCAACGGTGATGCCACGGTGGCCCGGTCCCCGCGCGACCCGGTGATGCCGCGGGCCATGACATTTGCCCCGGTGGCCGGGTCTTCCTGCGCGACGGCGAAAACCTCACCGGAGACGGTGCGGAACAGGGCCACCTGGCGGCCGGCAATCAGTGCCGCCTCGCCCCAGGCGGGTTCCAGGTCGGCCACGGCGCACACCCGGTGCCAGCCGGCTGCGGATCCAACAGCCTGCCCCGCGGCCTGAGCCTCAATGTCGTGCAGTGCGTCGTCTACGGCGGTTTCAAGTACGGCGGTCATCCCGGCCCCTCTCTGATACATCCCTTACGGGCTCAACCGCTGCTGCGGCCACATATTCAAGCTAGGCCCGCGGTGTTTCATCCGGACGCGCCGGATGTGTCCGGCGCGTAAAAGGGAGCTCACACGCCAGGAAATGCATTCGTGATGCAGAAGTTAAGATCACGAAACATAAGGGAAACTGAAGCGAAATTCCGGTTGCCTAGTCTGGGACGACAAGCTGCAGAGCACCGTCTGTGGCCCATGCGAAAGGCCCACCGTGACCGGACACCCCTCAAGCCACCCGAACCAGGACGCAGCCAGCGCCGCCCCGCGCCGTATTGTGGTGGCCGGCGGCGGCCCCGCAGCGCACCGTTTCGCCGATGCCATGCATGCCCGCGGCCTCGATGGCTGGCACGTTACAGTCCTCACCGAGGAAGCCCACCTCCCCTACGACCGCGTCGCGCTGAGCAAGGCACTCACCGACAGCGACGTCGACCTCACCCTGGGCAGCGCCTCCATGTGGGACCACACGGCCCTGAATCTTCAGACCGGCGAGCGCGTCATCAGCATCGACGCCGCCGGCAAGACGGTCCGGACCGCGGCGGGAACCGTCTATCCCTATGACGAGCTTGTAGTCGCGACGGGCTCGGACGCGGCCCGTTTGCCCATCCCGGGCGCCGAACTCACCCACGTGTACCGCACCCTTGAGGACGTCTGGTCCATCAACAAGGCGATCGCGGACCTCACCGCGAAGCTGGGCCGCAAGGTCACCGCAGTCACCATCGGCGGCGGTCTGCTGGGCCTGGAATCAGCCGCCGGCACCGAACAGCTCGGCGCCACCCCGATCGTCATCAACGGCTCGCCGTGGCTCATGAACACCCAGCTGGACGAGGGTGCCGGACAGGCGCTCGGCCGGCTGATCGAGGCCAAGGGCTTCACCGTCCACGGCGGGGTGTTCCCCTCCGAGGTCCTCTCCGACGACGACGGTCAGGTCACCGGCGTCCTCATGGCCGACGGCCGGATCATCGACGCCGACCTCGTGATCGTCGCGATCGGTGTGCGGCCCCGCGACGAGCTGTTCCGGGCTGCGGAGGGCGAGGAGCCGAAGTTCCAGCTCGGCCAGCGCGGCGGCGTCGTCATCTCCGACGACTGCTCCACGGAGGTTCCCGGCATCTGGGCGATCGGCGAGGTCGCCAACTTCGGCGGCATGTGCCTGGGCCTCGTGGCCCCGGCCAACACGATGGCCGAAATCGTCGCGGACCGGCTGCACGGCGGCGACGCAACGTTCCCCGGCTTCGACACGGCCACCAAGCTCAAGCTCTCCGGCGTCGACGTCGCCAGCTTCGGTGACGCCTTCGCCCGCACGGAACACGCGCTCGAGATCGTCTACGCCGATCCCGCCCGCGGCGTCTACCAGAAGATCGTCACCACGGACGATGCCAAGACCCTGCTGGGCGGCATCTTCGTCGGCGACGCCTCCCCCTACACGTCCCTGCGCCCCATGCTGGGCCGCGAACTGGCAGCCGAGCCCGGCGCCTACCTCACTGCGGCCGGCGGCGGCGACGCCCCGGAGACCGAACTGCCGGACGACGCCATTCTGTGTTCCTGCAACAACGTCTCTGCCGGAACCATCCGCGACACCGTCAACGGCTGCGGGGCCTGCGACGGCAACGCGCCCGTCCAGGAACTCGGCGAGCTCAAGGGCTGCACCCGCGCCGGGACCAGCTGCGGTTCCTGCGTGCCGATGCTCAAGAAGCTGCTCGAGACCGAACTGACCAAGTCCGGCGTCGAGGTCTCCAAGGCCCTGTGCGAGCACATCGAGCTGTCCCGCCAGGAACTCTTCGACGCCATCCGTGTCCTGGAACTGACTTCCTTCGAGGAGATCATGGCCAAGTACGGCACCGGGGCCGGCTGCGATATCTGCAAGCCGACCATCGCCAACATCCTGGCCAGCCAGAACAGCGCGTACGTCCTGGACGCCGGCCGCGGCACCCTCCAGGACACTAACGACCGCGCCCTGGCCAACATGCAGAAGGACGGCACCTACTCGGTGGTTCCGCGGATCGCCGGCGGCGAGATCACCCCGAAGAAACTCGGCGTGATCGCCGCGGTCGCCGAGCAATACGGCCTCTACACCAAGATCACCGGCGGGCAGCGGATCGACATGTTCGGTGCCCGGCTGGAGCAGCTGCCGGAAATCTGGAAGGTGCTGGTGGACGCCGGCTTCGAATCCGGCCAGGCCTACGGCAAGAGCCTGCGCACGGTGAAGTCCTGCGTCGGCTCCACGTGGTGCCGCTTCGGCGTCCAGGACTCGGTGGCCATGGCCATCGCGCTGGAGCTGCGCTACCGCGGCCTCCGCAGCCCGCACAAGCTGAAGATGGGTGTTTCCGGCTGCGCCCGCGAATGTGCGGAGGCCCGGGGCAAGGACGTCGGCGTCATCGCCACTGCGGACGGCTGGAACCTGTATGTCGGCGGCAATGGCGGGGCCACCCCGGCGCACGCCGAGCTGCTGGCCAAGGACCTCGACGACGAAACCCTGATCAAGTACATCGACCGGTACTTCATGTACTACATCCGTACGGCCGACCGCCTGCAGCGCACCGCGCGCTGGCAAGAAGAGCTCGACGGCGGCATCAAGCACGTCGAGGACGTGGTGGTGCACGACACCCTGGGCATTGCCGAGGACCTGGAAGCCGCCATGGCCAAGCACGTTGACACCTACGTCGACGAGTGGGCCGACACCCTGAAGGATCCCGAGCGCCTCCGCCGCTTCCGCTCCTTCGTCAACGCCCCGGACCAAAAGGACGATTCGATCACCTTCGTCTCCGACGAGCGCGGCCAGATGCGCCCCGCCACGGCGGAGGAGAAGGCGCTGGCCGGTCAGCAGCCAGTCCTGATCGGGGCGTCCATTCCGGTCCGTGCCGCCACCCCGGAACTGCCTGACGAGAACGAGGTATAGCCATGCAGCTCACCATTGACCTCACCGGACGCGAAGTACTGGTCACGGGCGCGGACCACGCCGCGCGCCAGGCCGTGCGGCGCTATGAAGCGGCCGGCGCCGTCGTGTTCCGCCTCAGCACCCCGCAGGGCGCAGGCATGGACGGCCCGCTGCCCGAGCGCCCGTTCCTGGTGGCGGCGGTCGACGACGGCCAGCCCGGCTGGGAGGCCCTCCTGGGCCGGTGCCATGCCACCGGCATTCCGGTGGCGGCCGAGCCCGCTGCCGGCCCGGCGGGCCACGTCACGCTGGTCGGCGGCGGCCCCGGGACCACCGAGCTGCTCACCGTCGCGGCCGTGGCGGCGCTGCGGGACGCCGACGTCGTCTTCTACGACCGGCTCGCACCGTACCAGGACCTGCCGTCCCTGACCTCCGCAGAGCTCGTGGATGTGGGCAAAAAGCCCGGCCACCACAAGGTCAGCCAGGCTGACATTGAAAGGCTCATGGTGGAAAGCGCGCAGGCCGGCAACAACGTGGTCCGCCTCAAGGGCGGGGACCCCTATGTGTTCGGGCGGGGAGGAGAGGAAGTCGCTTCGTGCGTCGCGGCCGGGGTTCCGGTCCGCGTCATCTCCGGAGTCACCAGCGCCATCTCGGTTCCTGCCGCCGCCGGCATCCCGGTCACGCACCGCGAAGTCAGCCATATGTTCACCGTGGTCTCCGGGCATGCCCCGCTGACCGAAAACGAATTAACGCACCTGGCCGGGCTCGGCGGAACCATTGTGGTCCTGATGGGCATCGGCACCCTGCACCACCTCGCAGCCGGGCTCCGCCGGGCCGGGATGCGGGCCGACATGCCGATGGCGGTCGTCGAACGCGGCTACCGCCCGGGCCAGCGCACCACGATCGCCGAGCTGGGCACCATCACCTCCGCGGCCGCGGGCTGCAGCAACCCCGCCGTCCTGGTGATCGGGGATGTTGTCCGGGTGGCCGAGGCAAACCGGGGCTGTGTCGAGGCCACGGCAGAACTCGACCGCCTGGCCGCATCACTGATGGAGGCGTAAGGATTCCCATGAGCGCATTGAACGCCGTCGCCGCAGCCTTCCCGGAGCCCGGCGCACCCCTGTCCCCCTTAGCTCCCCTATTGACCCCCGGAACGCCCGGCGCGCCCGCGCCGGAACCTGCCGACGACGCGACCGAACGGGACCTTCCGTTGGACGGCTTCCGGATCGGCGTCACCTCGCACCGCCGCTCTCAGGACCTCATCGAGGCCCTTGAGCGCCGCGGTGCCGAGGTGCTTCACGCCCCGGCACTGAAGATCGCCCCGGTCCAGGAGGACCTGAGCCTGATCGAGGACACCCGGGCGGTCATCGCCGCCCGGCCAGATCTGTGCATCGCCACCACCGCCTACGGCATGCGCCGCTGGTGCGAGGCCGCGGACACGTTTGGCATTGGCGAGCAGCTGCTGGAGACCCTCTCCGCCACCCGGATGTTCGTCCGCGGGCCCAAGGCCCGCGGCGCCGTGCGTGCCGCCGGGCTCGCCGACGTCGGAATCAGCAGCGACGAAACCACGGCCACACTTGTGGACATGCTCCTGGCCGAGGGCGTGCGGGGCAAGACAGTCGCGGTGCAGCTGCACGGCTACACCGATGTTCGCCAGCTTGAGCGCCTGCGCATGTCCGGCGCCACCGTCCTGACGGTCACCCCGTACCGCTGGGTCAAGCCCGACGGCGCCGACCGGCTGCCCAAGCTCATCGAAGCCGCGTGCAGCGGGAACCTCGATGTCCTGACCTTCACCAGCGCTCCCGCCGTGGACGCCATGTGGAGCACGGCGCACGAGATGGGCGTCTACAAACAGCTCGTGGAGAGTCTGAAGACCACCGTGGCCACCGCCGTCGTCGGGCCCATCACCGCGCAGCCGCTGCTCGATGCCGGGCTGCACCCGCTGCTCCCGGAACGGTTCCGGATGGGCGCCCTGATCCGGCTGGTCTGCGAGCACCTGGCGCTCAACCACGTCCGCCGGCTCGACACCGTTTCCGGCAGCGTGGAGCTGCGCGGCCGCTCGCTGCGGATCAACGGCGAGCCGGTCGAGATGGCACCGGCCCCCCTGTTGCTGCTGCGCGCGCTGATCGGCGCCGGCGGGGCCGTGCTGTCCCGCGAGGCGCTCTCGGACCTGCTGGAGCTGCGCGGTTCCGTACACGCCCTGGACATGACCGTCAGCCGGCTGCGGTCCGCGCTGCCGGACTCCCGGCTGGTGGAAACCGTGGTGAAGCGCGGCTACCGGATCCGGGTGTAACGGAGGTGTCTGAGCTGTCTCCACGGAGGGTCCGCCGCCGGGTGTGACGCACGGCATTACCGGCCGGTAAATACTGGCGAACGGGCAGGGCAAAAGCGGCAACACCGGGGAAACACCCCGGAAAAATCGGACGCCTACGCTGGGGTTCATCAAGCACACCGGCCACACGATGGCCACCCAGCGAAAGGGCCTGCACATGTCCGCTCCGGCATTGTCTCCCACCTCCACGTCCTCCTCGACAGGCGCTTCGACAGCCGCTGCCGAAACGGCCGCCCGGCCCAGGATCGTCGTCGCCGGCGCCGGCCGGGCCGCCCAGGCGCTCGTCCGGCAGCTCACCCGGACCCCGTTTGCCGGCGCCATCACGGTCCTCAGCAACCGGGACGACGCCCCCGAGGAATTGCTGGAGCTCGCCGTCCTGCCCCAGGTGTCCGTCCGCTTCGGCCAGCCGGCCAGCTATATCGACGCGGAACACCGCCGTGTGACCACCGCCGACGGCATGGAGTTCACCTACGACGAGCTCGTTATCGCCACCGGTTCCGCCCCCGCCGAGGTGCCGGTGGAAGGTGCCGCCCGGTGCCTGAGCTATTCCACGATCGACGACGCCGCCCGGCTGGGCGAGGCCGTCAAGGACGTCACCCGGGTCCTGGGCCGCCGCCCCCTGGGCATCCTGGTCGGCACGGGCTCGGCCGCCGGCCAGGCCGAGGCCGTCCTCCGGGCCCGCGGCGTCCGCCCGGTCCGCACCACCGTCCGTCCCGCCGCCGTCGTTCCCTCCGTCGCCGGGTCCGTCCTGCCGGCGTCCGGCATCGTCTTCGAGGACGGCTCCAGCATGAACGGTGACCTCGTGATCCTCGCCGAGGAGCGCATTGCCCGCGACGAGCTGGCCGCCACGGCCGGGCTTGCCACCGCTGCTGGCGGCGGGATTGTCATCGGCCAGGACTTCCGGACCTCCGTGCCGGGCATCTGGGCGATCGGTGACGCGGCAGCCTACGACGGCGTCCGGCTGGGGCTGCTCGTGGCCTCCGGTTCCGCGGCCTCGGTGTGTGCTTCCCAGCTGCTTCAGGCCACCATGGCCCGGCCCCTGGCGGCCGCCGCCTGAACGTGCGGGGGCGGCCCGGCTGGGGCATCCGCCGGGCACGGTCCTATGGCAAGATGGTTCCCTGATAAGCCGCGCACCGTGCGGCGCCGCCAGGGCCCGCAGGCCCACAAGGCCCGGGAAGGGACCGCCGCGTCCCAGGCCCGCCACGAAAGGGACCACCATGAGCCACGAAGCCGCCACCGCGGGCACGCCCAATATCGCCTCCTACATCGACCACACCCTGCTCAAGCCGGAGGCCAGCGAGGCGGAGATCCTCAAGGTCTGCGCCGAGGCGGCCGAGTACCACTTCAAGTCGGTCTGCGTGAACCCGGTCTGGGTCAAGACCGTCAAGAAAGCGCTCAAGGGCTCCGGCGTCCTGACGTGCTCCGTGGTGGGATTCCCGCTGGGCGCCACGCCGAGCGACGTCAAGGCCTTCGAGGCCCGCGGCGCGGTCCTGGACGGTGCCGAAGAAGTGGACATGGTCATCAACATCGCCGCGGCCCGTGCGAATGACAAGGGCACGCTGGTGGACGACATCGCCGCCGTCGCCGCCGCCGTGCACGAGGGCGGAGCCATCCTGAAGGTCATCATCGAAACGGCACTGCTGGGCGATGACCAGAAGGTGCTCGCCTGCGAGGCCGCGGTGGAGGCAGGGGCCGACTTCGTGAAGACCTCCACGGGCTTCAACGGCGGCGGGGCCACGGCCGAGGACGTTGCTCTCATGCGCCGCACCGTCGGCCCGGACCTGGGCGTCAAGGCCTCCGGTGGCGTGCGTTCCCTGGCCGATGCTCAGGCTATGATTGCTGCAGGTGCAACACGTATTGGCGCCAGCTCCGGCATCGCGATCGTCAAGGGTGAACAGGGTTCGTCCGCGTACTGATCCGCGCCGGGAGCGCCCACAGTTTTGAGAGCCCCCCGGGGCCGAGGAGGAACGAATGTCCAGCAACACCACCCCGTCCCGGCGCGTCGAGAACAGCCTCGGATCCAGCATCGCCCTGTTCGTGCCGATGATGGTCCTGTTCCTCGGTGCGATCTACTCGCTGGCCTTCCTGACGCTGGAGAACGTCTGGCCGATGGCGGTCTGCCTGGTCCTCTTCGCTGCCTCGTTCTGGATCCCGCAGACCCTGCTGGGCCGTTCGGATTCGGCTGGCGAAAACTAGGCTCTGCCTTTTCTTAAATGACTGAAGCTCCGGATCTTCCGGAGCTTCAGTCATTTAACGGGCTTTCGGTCATTGGACCGGCGCGGCCTAGCCGGGCAGCAGCGCGAAGAGGCCCTTGACCAGCCCTGTGCCCAGTGCCAGGGCTGCCGGGAAGTGCGCTTTGGCCACGGCCAGGGCGGCGCCAAACATCCCCACCATGGCGTAGCCGCTCACCGGGATCAGGACGAACCATTCGCGCCGCGAGCCCGCCCGGCCCAGCAGCGGGATGGAGAACGCCCCGTTGGCCCTCCAGATGTTTTTCAGCAGCGGCAGTTTCCGCAGGACCTTCGGCGGCTTGATCACCAGTGGCCAGAGCAGCGGCACTCCCCCGGTGGTGATCATGTCCCCCACGATGTGCACCAGCACCCCGGTGAGCATCGAAACCGGCAACCAGGTCCACTGGTGCGGCGCAAACCACGTCACGAGGCCTGCCATGAGCAGCCCGACGATCCAGTTGCTGATCCAGCCGTATTTCGGAAAGAGTTTCAGGGCCTTCGCGGCGATGTTGATCATGAACATGCACAGCAGGCCGGCCCCGACGGACAGCAGCCCCCACTGGGTCTGCACCTGCCACTGCCCGGCGATCGTGGCCAACAGCACGAAGAACGCCGCGCCCAGCACCGAATGCGTGCCCTGCCGGTGGCCCCCGCTGGCGCTCTCAATGCCGCGCGCTACCAGGTTGGACAGTGGCGGCAGCGCGTGCGCCACCGTGCTGGCGCGGTGGTCCCAGTCGCAGACCAGCGCGGTCCCCGCCGTCGCCATGGCGCCGATCACGATTCCGGCGGGATCCAGGGGGTACCAGCCAAGCGTGTACGGGCCGGTCGAGGCAATGGCTACCCACGCCGCGGCTCCTGACGCGGCGTGATGTCCTCCCATCATTCTTTTATTTCACCGCTAACGGGGCGTCGGAGAAGATGTTGCGGATCACGCCGTTCGCCCACTCCAGGATCTCGGCGTCCTGCAGGTCCCGGCCGCCGATCCTGGCGGTCTTGGGCTTCGGGACGAGCACCGCGTCCAGGGCCGGCTTCGCCTGCGCGCCGGGGTACATCCGGGTCAGGCGCATGAGCTTGGACTCGGGCAGTTGCGCCGGGGAGAACTTGATGAAGTTGCCCTGCAGCGCGACGTCGGACAATCCGGCCTCGCGGGCGCCCACCCGGAACCGGGCGACGTCGATCAGGTTGGTGGCCGGCAGCGGCAGTTCGCCGTAGCGGTCCACGAGTTCCGCGAGGACCTCGTCGATCGCCTCGTAGGTGATGGCGCTGGCGAGTTTGCGGTAGGCCTCCAGGCGCAGCCGTTCGCCCGGCACGTAATCGTGTGGCAGGTGCGCGTTGACCGGCAGTTCGATCTTCATTTCGGCGGCCTTCTCCTCGGCCTCGCCGCGGTATTCGGCGACGGCCTCGCCGACCAGCCGGATGTAGAGGTCGAATCCGACGCCCTGGATGTGGCCGGACTGCTCGCCGCCGAGCAGGTTGCCGGCGCCGCGGATCTCCAGGTCCTTCATGGCCAGCTGCATGCCGGCGCCGAGCTCGTTGTGCGTCGCGACGRCCTTGAGCCGTTCCAGCGCCACCTCGCCGAGCGGCTTTTCCGAGGGGTAGAGGAAGTAGGCGTAGGCGCGTTCCCGGCCGCGGCCCACCCGTCCGCGCAGCTGGTGCAGCTGGGAGAGGCCGTACTTGTCCGCGCCGTCCACGATCAGGGTGTTGGCGTTGGAGATGTCCAGGCCGGTCTCGATGATGGTGGTGCAGACCAGGACGTCGAAGCGCTTTTCCCAGAAGTCCACGATGATCTGTTCCAGCCGGCTCTCGGACATCTGTCCGTGTGCCACTTCCACCCGGGCCTCCGGGACCAGTTCGCGGATCTTTGCCGCGGTGCGGTCGATCGTGGACACCCGGTTGTGGACGAAGAACACCTGTCCTTCGCGCATCAGCTCACGGCGGATCGCGGCGGAGGTCTGCTTGTCCGTGTACGGGCCCACGTACGTGAGTACGGGGTGCCGTTCCTCCGGCGGGGTGGCCAGGGTGGAGGTTTCGCGGATGCCGGTCAGGGACATTTCCAGCGTGCGCGGAATCGGGGTGGCGCTCATGGCCAGGACGTCCACGTTGGTGCGCATCTTTTTCAGCGCCTCCTTGTGTTCGACGCCGAAGCGCTGCTCCTCGTCCACGATCACCAGGCCGAGGTCCTTGAAGCCGAAGTCCTTGGACAGCAGCCGGTGGGTGCCGATCACGACGTCCACGGAACCGCTTTTGACGCCGTCGGCGGTTTCCTTGGCCTCCTTGCCGCTCTGGAAGCGGGACAGCGGCTTGACGACGAGCGGGAAGCCGGAAAACCGCTCGGTGAACGTCTCGTAGTGCTGCTGGGCGAGCAGCGTGGTGGGCACCAGCACGGCGACCTGCTTGCCGTCCTGGACGGCCTTGAACGCGGCCCGGACCGCGATCTCGGTCTTGCCGTAGCCGACGTCGCCGGAGATCAGCCGGTCCATCGGGATCTCGCGCTCCATGTCGGCCTTGACCTCGTTGATGGTGGTCAGCTGGTCCGGGGTCTCCACGTACGGGAAGGCCTCCTCCAGTTCCCGCTGCCACGGGGTGTCCGGGCCGAAGGCATAGCCGCGGGAGGCCATCCGGGCCGAGTACAGCCGGATCAGCTCGCCGGCGATCTCCTTGACCGCCTTGCGGGCCCTGGACTTGGTGCTGGCCCAGTCCGCGCCGCCCATCTTGCTCAGCGCCGGAGTGTCGCCGCCGACGTACCGGGTGACCTGGTCCAGCTGGTCGGTGGGCACGAAGAGCCGGTCGCCCGGGGCTCCGCGCTTGGACGGGGCATATTCCAGGACCAGGTATTCGCGCACTCCTTCGCCGCCACCGGCAACCTTGCGCTGGATCAGCTCCACAAAACGGCCGATGCCGTGCTGTTCGTGCACCACGGAGTCCCCGGCCACGAGCTGGAGCGGATCCACGGCGTTCCGCCGCTTGGACGGCATCCGGCGCATGTCCTTCGTGGAACCGGCGGAGGTCCGGCCCAGCAGGTCGGCCTCGGTCAGCAGCGCCAGCTTGAGCGGATCCAGGACAAAACCGCGGCCGACGGCGGCGGTGGTCACCTCGATCAGCCCGGCCTGCGGGTCCGCCTCGAGGGTGTCGACCCGGGCGCACGGGATGTCGTTGTCGTGGAAGAGTTCGGCGAGGCGCTGCGCCGGGCCGGGGCCCTCGGTGACCACGACGATCCGCCACTGGTCCCGGACGCGGGAGCCGATGAAGTCCATCATTTCCGCCACGTCGCCCTGGTAGCCGCGGGGTTCCCGGGCGTGCAGGTTCAGGACGTCGACGTCGGGCAGCAGCTCTTCGTCGCTGGCCAGCGAGGTAATGGACCACCAGGAGACGCCGTGTTCCAGGGCGGCGGTGCGGGTGTCGGTCAGCGACCGGAAGCTGGCCGAGTGCAGGGCTTCGGACGCCGCGGAACTGAGGTCGAGCGGTGCCGTGCCGCCGTCGGACGCCGTGGACCAGGCCGCCTCGAGGAATTCCTCGTTGGTGGCGGCGAGGTCGTGGGCCCGGGTGCGGACCTTCTCCGGCTCGATCACCACCGCGATGGAACCCGCCGGGAGCTGGTCCAGGAACGGCACCATGGCGTCCACCAGCACGGGGGCCAGCGATTCCATGCCTTCGACGGCGATGCCGCCGGCGATCTTCTCCAGCATGTCCGCGGCGGCCGGGAGCTGGGACTTCAGGGTGGCCGCGCGGGACATGACGGAGGGCGTGATCAGGATTTCGCGGCACGGCGGGGCGTGGAGTTCGGTGGGATGGTGCAGGCCGGGCCCGGTCAGCGAGCGCTGGTCGGCGACGGCGAACCAGCGCATCTGGTCCACCTCGTCGCCAAAGAACTCGACCCGGATGGGGTGGTCCTCGGTGGGCGGGAAGACGTCCAGCATGCCGCCACGGACGGCGAACTCGCCGCGGCGGGTCACCATGTCCACCCGGGCGTAGGCGGCGTCGGCGAGGCTCTTGACGACACCGCTGAAGGGGGCCTCCTGGCCGACCTTCAGGGTGACCGGCACCAGTTCGCCCAGGCCGGCGACGATCGGCTGCACGACGGCGCGGACGGGGGCCACCACGACCCGCAGCGCGCCGGCGGTGGACGATTCGGGGTGCGCGAGCCGCCGGAGCACGGACAGCCGCCGGCCCACGGTGTCCGAGCGCGGGGAGAGCCGCTCATGCGGCAGCGTCTCCCAGCTGGGGAACTCCGCGACGGCGTCGGCCGGCAAGAAGGCGCGCAGGGCCTCGGTCAGGTCCTCGGCCTCGCGGCCGGTCGCGGTGACGGCCAGGACCACGGGCACTCCTGTGCCCGCCCCGACGGGGCCGGTTTCGGCGGAGCCGGCTTCGTTCCCCGCGAGCGTCGCGAGTCCGTCCGCCATTTCCGCGAGCAACGTGGACCGCATTCCGGCCGGGGCGCTGATCTGGTAGTCCTCGCTGCGGGCGGCGAACCCGCGGGCGGCCTCGGCCTGGATCCGGGCGTAATTCCGGTCTTCGGCGAGGACACGGCGCAAACCGGTGAGAGAGGGGCCGTTGAGGCTCATAGCTGTTGCTCCTGATGGGATCACGGGGTGCAGGCAACACGAATAGCCGAAATTCGTGAGAATCCCGGGCCCTCCAAGCCTACCGCGGAGCCCCGCGGCCCGCCGACGGGCCCGGCCGGCGGGACCTGTCCGGGGCGCCGCCGGCGGGGCTAGGCTGGCGGGAGGAGAGGGCGGCCCATCCAACGCGGGCCGCGCACCGAATCGCTTGGTAGGCCACCCGCCAACTGCTGGCTGACTGCTGGCCGACAAGGAGTCACCATGAACGGCACAACCGCAACCCCTGAACCCGCTGAAACTCCTGCTCCAGCCCCGCAGGCAGCCACCGCAAAGGCCGCCGCCCCGAAAACCGTGCTCGTCACCGGGGCCACCGGCTACATCGGCGGCCGGCTCGTCCCCCGGCTTCTGGAAGCCGGACACAGGGTCAAAGTCGTGGTCCGCACCCCGGCCAAGATCGCCGGCGTGCCGTGGCTGGACGACGTCGAGGTGGTCCACAGCAGCCTCGACGAYGGCGGCGCCCTGCAGGACGCGCTCGACGGCGTCGACGTCCTGTACTACCTGGTCCATTCCATGGCGGCCGGGGCCGGCTTCGAGGCCAAGGAAAAGGCGATGGCCGGGACGGCTGCCCGGGCCGCGGCCGCTGCCGGAGTGGACCGGATTGTCTACCTCGGCGGCCTGCACCCGACCGGGGCCGAACTGTCCACCCACATGCGTTCACGCGAGGCGGTGGGGAAGGTGTTCCTGGACAGCCCGGTGGACGCGGTGGTCTTCCAGGCCGGCGTCGTGATCGGCTCAGGCTCGGCGTCCTTCGAAATGATCCGGCATTTGTCCGAAGCGCTCCCGCTGATGCCGGCCCCGAGCTGGGTGCGCAACAAGATCGAAGCGATCGCCGTCCGCGATGTCCTGTACTACCTCGTGGCGGCGGCGTCTCTGGATGGAACCATCAACCGGACCTTCGACATCGGCTGCCGCCAGGTGCTCAGCTACGCCGGAATGATGCAGGAATACGCCGCCGAGGCGGGCCTGCCGCACCGGGTGGTGCTGGCGCTGCCGGTGCCGGCGCCCAAACTGGCCGGCGTGTGGGTGGCGCTGACCACCCCGATCCCGCTCTCCATGTCCCTGCCGCTCGTGGAATCGCTCCAGCACGACGCCGTCGCGGGCGAGCACGACATCGATGCATACATCCCCGTGCCGGAGGGCGGCCTGACCCCGTACCGCCGGGCCGTGGCCCTCGCTCTGGGCAAGGAACGTGACGGCCAGGTGGAGACCACGTGGGCCAGCGCCGGCGTCGACGCCGATCCCCTGCCGAGCGACCCGGACTGGTCCGGCCACGCGGTGTACGTGGACGAGCGCAGCTTCCCAAGCGACGTGGACCCCAAGTATGTGTGGACAGTCATTGAAGGAATCGGCGGCCGGAACGGCTGGTACTCCTTGCCGCTGGCCTGGCAGGTTCGCGGCTGGCTGGACAAGCTGACCGGCGGGGCGGGGCTGCTGCGCGGCCGGCGGCACCCGCACCTGCTGGCGGAGGGCGAGGTGGTGGACTGGTGGCGGGTCGAGCGGATCGACCGCGGCCGGCTGCTGCGGCTGCGGGCCGAAATGCGGGCCCCGGGCCGGGCCTGGCTCGAACTGTCCGTGGAGCCGGAGGGGTCGGGCAGCCGCTACCGCCAGCGCGCCATCTTCTTCCCCAAGGGCCTCAGCGGCCGTCTTTACTGGCTCGCCGTGCTGCCGTTTCACAGCGTCATCTTTCCCGCCATGTCGCGGAACATCACTGCCGCCGCCCGGGATCTGGAAAACCTCGAATCGGAGCCTGCCGGGCACACCACGTAGGATGTTGGAGCCCGAAACGTCCATTTACACATCACGGAGGACCCCCCATGGCCCTGAGTGCATCCACCACCGTTCCGCACAGCGTTGACCGCGTTACCGCGGTTTTCGTCAATGAAGACTTCCTGCGCCACACGAGCGAACTCGTCGGCGGCACCCTGGAATCCTTCGCCATTGACGGAGACCCCGCCGGCGCCTTCAGCACCACCAGCGTGCGGACCATCCCCACCACCCGGATGCCCGACATCGCCCGGAAATTTGTCGGCGCAAGCCTGAAGGTGACACAGCTGGAGGCTTGGGAGGCCCCCGCAGCCGACGGCTCCCGACAGAGCAAGATCTCCCTCAAGGTCTCCGGCGCCCCGCTGGACGTGAACGCTGTCCAGCGTCTCGTGTCCGAAGGCGGCAGCACTCGGATCGAGCTCGAGGGCGACGTAACCTCCTCGGTGCCGTTCCTTGGCGGCAAGATCGCCGACGCCGCAGAGCCGATGGTCGGCAAGGCCCTGAACCTGCAGTCCCAGCAGGCCCAGGCCTGGCTCGAAAGCCACTGACCCTGTGGAACTGCCCGCGGTCCTCGCCGTCGTCCTGATCGTCGCCGGCGTCTGGTCCCTGGTTGTCTGGCCGCAGTTCCTGCGCCGGGTCATGAAGGATCCGCGTGCCCGCGATGCCAACGGCAAGGCCACGCGCTTCCTGACCGTCCATGTGGTCCTGGTCAGCATCTCCATGCTGCTGGGGGCGGCGACGGCGGCGATTGGCGTGGCCGGGCTGGTCAGCTAGCATCCGGCACACCGGCGGTCATATGCCCGCCGGTGTGCCGGACTTCCTTCCCTAGTGACGTGGCGGCGCTACTGCTAATATTCCCAATCAAGGTGCCGGTCCAAGAGACCATCTGGCGCCCGTTCCCCAGGGGAAAACAGGGTACCAGTGACAGAGCAATTGACGTCAGCAGTACTGCGGCAGAAGCGTTCGGTACGGATCGACATTGTGCGCCTTTTGGGTCTGGTGGTCGTCGTTGCCGGCCATGTCTGGACGCAGTACCCGATCGGCGGGTACGTGGCCATTTTCTTTGTCCTGTCGGGGTACCTGTGGTCCTCGAAACGGACCGTTGCCGAAGATCTCCGGTATCAGTCGTGGAAGCTGCTCGTACCCTACGTCGGTTGGCTGGTAATTCTGGCTGTTCCGTATTTCGCCCGGTTGATGCTGGGAGGCCAGCGAGGTGGCGATCTGGGAAGGCGGGCCCTGGACTTGCTCTGGGGTGGGGAACGGGCCACCACACCATTCACGGCCTTCTGGTTCATGACCGCGATTTTCGTTGCGGCCATCCTCTTTCGAATCCTCATGAAGGCCCCCTGGCCCGTGTTCGTCGGCGCCCTGGCGATCGCCCTCGCGGCCACGGTCTTTGATGGGCAGTTACTCGGGGACAAGCCAGGCGCGGTCGACGTCGGCGCCGTGTCAGTCCTCTTCATGGCGGCCGGGTACGCCTACCGGCAGAGCGAAACACGCATCCGCCGGCTGCCTTTGGTAGCCGCAGTGATCGTCGCGGCGTGCGCAGTGCTGGTCGTGACGGGGATCAGTGCCAGGATGACGCTCAAGTCCGCGGACTTCGGGACGCCCGTGCTCAGCATTGCCGTCGCCACACTCATCGCGTTGGCGGCCCTGGCACTCGCGCGGCCGTTGGCTGATGCTCTCCCCGAAACGGTCGGACGGAATATTTCCCGGGTCGTCCAGATGGGGACACCGCTGATCCTGCTTCACGCGGTTCCACTCTGGCTATTGCCTGACAGCGTCCCGCAGATCGTTGAATTTGTGGCCGCCTGGGTCCTTCCGGTCTCGGTCGCATTGCTGTTGCTCAAGTTTCCTGATTCCTTGGCCAGGCGCACTTTGATGCCCGACAAGGACCACCACCTGTTGTAAAGGGGACGCCGTTTGCTACCCCGACGTGCGGCCATGTGGGCACTGGGCGCCTATGTGCTTGGCCTAGGCCTCATTGCGCTCTGGCCCGTTCCCGTGGACCAGGGCACCTCCGACCTGCTGATGCGGGCGCTGCGGAAGCTGCACCGCTGGGGCGTCCCCGCCTCCTTCGACTACGGGGTAGTGGAACTGGCCGCCAACGTGATCCTGTTCCTTCCCCTGGGCGCCCTGGTGGCCCGGATCCTGGGCGCGCGGCTGTGGTGGGGCGGGATTGCCGTCGGCTTCGTGGTCTCGGTCTTGATTGAGCTCGCCCAGCTTGCCTTCCTCCCGGCGCGCTTTCCCTCCGTCGCCGACGTCGCCGCGAACACGTTCGGCGCCATGATTGGCGCCATCGCGGCCCTGGTCCTCATGACATTCCATGACCGTGTACGAAACCCGGACCCGACACGTACGCTGTGAACTATCCACGGCGGGAGGACACGGCAGCTATGCGGATCTCGGTTATCGGTTGCGGTTATCTGGGCGCTGTTCATGCTGCTTGCATGGCAAAGCTGGGTCATGAAGTTGTCGGCATCGACGTCGACGAACATAAAGTGGCGCAACTGTCAGCAGGCCACGCCCCGTTCTATGAACCTGTTTTGGACGATCTCCTCTCTGAGCTGGAAGAATCCGGGCTCTTGAGATTCACCACCGACATGGCCGCCGCCCGCGGATCCGAGGTCCACTTCATCTGTGTCGGAACCCCACAAAAGCGCGGGGAAAACGGCGCCGATCTGCGCTACGTTGACGCCGCCGTCGCGGCCCTCGCCGCCCACCTCTCCCCCGGCGACGTCGTCGCCGGGAAATCCACCGTGCCCGTGGGAACCGCTGCACGGCTGGCCGACGTGCTGGCCGAAACAGAGCCCGGCGCCACGCTGGTCTGGAACCCTGAATTCCTGCGCGAAGGCCACGCGGTGGCGGACACCCTGAATCCGGACCGGTTCGTCTACGGGACACCGGACGGCAACGAAGAGCATCCCGCGGTGGCTGTCCTGGACCAGGTCTATGCCACGCCGCTCGCCGGGGGGACGCCCCGGCTCGTGCTTGACTACGCCACGGCGGAACTGGTGAAGGCGGCTGCCAACTCCTTCCTGGCCACCAAGATTTCCTTCATTAATGCCATGGCCGAGGTCTGTGAAGCCACGGGGGCCGACGTCACCAGGCTGGCCGATGCGATCGGGCTCGACGAGCGGATCGGCCGGAAATTCCTGAACGCAGGCATCGGCTTCGGCGGCGGCTGCCTGCCCAAGGACATTCGTGCCTTCATGGCCCGCGCGGGCGAACTGGGCGCCGACCAGGCGTTGACCTTCCTGCGGGAGGTTGACGCCATCAATATGCGGCGCCGGACCCGCGTCGTGGAACTCACACGGGAGCTCTGCGGCGGCACCCTGATGGGACAAAGGATCGCCGTCCTGGGTGCGGCCTTCAAGCCCGAAAGCGACGACGTCCGCGACTCCCCCGCACTGAGCGCCGCCGCGCAGCTGCAGTTGCAGGGCGCTGTGGTGACGGTCACCGACCCCCAAGCCCTGCCCAACGCCGCCAAGCGCTTCCCCGAGCTCCAGCTGGAGCCGGACCTTGAGACGACGCTGCAGAAGGCCGATGCCGTGCTGCTGCTGACCGAGTGGCAGGCGTACCGGGAGCTGGATCCGCACGCGGCCAAGGCGCTCGTGTCCGCGCCGCGCATCCTGGACGGCCGCAACGTCCTGGACCCGGCCAAGTGGCGGGCTGCCGGCTGGACCTACAAGGGCCTGGGCCGGCCCTAGAGTGCTGCGCTCAGGCTGCCAGCGCCTGACCGAGGGCGTCCTCCGCGGCCACCCATGAGAGCATGGCGCACTTGACCCGGGCGGCGTAACGGGACACGCCCTCAAACGCGGCGGCGTCGCCCAGCACCTCCGGGTCGGCCGGCACCTTGCCGCGCGAACGCAGCACCTCGCGGAAGCTGTCAATGACGGTGCGGAGTTCCTCGACGCTCRTGCCCTCGGCCAGGTCCGTCAGCACGGACGCCGAGGCCATCGAGATTGAGCAGCCGTCGCCGTCCCAGCGCAGCTCACTGACCTTCCCGGCGGCCACGGACACCCGGACCGTGATTTCGTCGCCGCAGGTGGGATTCAGCTGGTGGGACTGGCCGCTGCTGGCGTCCATGGGTGCGGCCGCGGCGGCCAGGCCGCTGCCGTGCCGGGCCTTGGCGTGTTCCAGGATGATCTGCTGGTAGAGCTGGTCAAGACTCATGGATGTCCGTCCTAGGCTTGGAAGTAGGCACGGACATCGGCGACCGCGTTCAGGAACGCGTCCACATCGTCCGTGGTGTTGTAAAGATACGTGCTGGCGCGCGTCGTCGCCGTCAGCCCGAGCCGGCGGTGCAGCGGCTGGGCGCAGTGGTGGCCGACCCGCACGGCGATGCCCCGGCTGTCCAGGAACTGGCCGACGTCGTGCGCGTGGACGCCCGCGACGTCGAACGCCGCCAGGCCAATCCGTTCCTGCCCCGCCGCGGGGCCCAGCACCCGGATTCCGGGGAGGGATTCCAGGCCGCGCACAAGGCGCTGGCCGAGTTCGGCTTCCCAGGCGTGGATGCGGTCCATCCCGGTTTCGCTGAGGTAGTTCACCGCCGCGGCCAGTGCCACCGCCTGCGAAATGCGCTGGGTGCCTGCCTCGAAGCGTTGCGGGCTCGGCAGGAAACCTGCCCGTTCCATCGTGACGGTGGTGATCATGGAGCCGCCGGTCAGGAACGGCGGCATCGCGTTGAGCAGCTCCGAGCGGCCATAGAGGGCGCCGATTCCGGTGGGGCCCAGCATCTTGTGGCCGGAGAACACGGCGAAGTCGACGTCGAGGGCCTTGACGTCCAGAGGCAGGTGCGGCGCGGACTGGCAGGCGTCGAGCACCACGAGGGCACCCGCGGACCGGGCCAGGGCCACCAGGGCGGCTACAGTGTTGATGGTGCCCAGGACATTGGACGCGTGGGTGAACGCCAGGACGCGGGTGCGCGGGCCGATGATGCCGGCGGCGGCCTCCAGGTCCAGGGCGCCGGCGTCGTCGATCGGGATGAATTTCACGACGGCGCCGGTCCGGGCCGCCAGCTCCTGCCAGGGGATCAGGTTGGCGTGGTGTTCCATCTCCGTGACGACGATTTCGTCGCCCGGGGCCAGGGCGAACCGGGCCGCCTCGGGTCCGGCGCCGGGCAGGGACGCGTTGAGGAAGGAGTAGGTGAGCAGGTTCAGGCCCTCCGTGGCGTTGGAGGTCCAGATCAGTTCATCCCACTCCGCCCCGACAAAATCCGCCACCGTTTCCCGGGCGTTTTCGAACGCCTCGGTGGCCTCGACGGCAAGGTGGTGGGCTCCGCGGTGGACCGCGGAGTTCCGCTGCTCATAGAATTCCTGCTCGGCCTCGAGCACGCTGAGCGGGTTCTGCGAGGTGGCCCCGGAGTCCAGGTAGACCAGCGGGCGGCCGTTGACGTGCTGCTGCAGGATCGGGAAGTCGTTGCGGATCCTCAGGACCTCCTCGTTTCCGAGCGCGGCGGCAGAGCGGCGGAGGTGGGCTGGGGTGGCAACCATGGCGGAGACTCCTGGATCGGCGTTCGCTGCGGCGCATCCCGTGCCGGCCGGGCAGCCGGCCGCGCGAAATACGTCACACAGATTAAACCTAATTATCCCACGTTCCCGCAGCCCTCCTGCGCGGCCACCGCGCGGACCCGCACACCGCGGAACTCGATGGGAGGTCCGGCGTCGTAATTCTTCAGCAGGGTCAGCCACGCCCCGCCGTAGCGGGTGTCCTCGGCCGAGACGGTTGCGCCGGAGGTGCCGCCGGCGTCCCGGCGGACGCTGATGCGCCATGGACCCACCGCAACCACGAACTTCAGCCACTCCCCCGGCCGCGGCGCCGGGCTGCCGGACTCGGCCAGCCGGACGGGCGCCTCGGTCCCGGCGTCGTGCCGGTAGAGCGCCAGCATGCCGTCCGCGGCGACGTCCAGGGAATAGCCGGGAACCTTCAGGGCGGACCCCGGACGGTAGGGCGAGTCTGCGTCCTGGCCGAAGGCCACCCCCGCGCCCGGGCCTGCCCCCGGGAGTCCGGACGGCCAGCGCAGCTCGAACTCGAATTCCCAGTCCGGGGAGTCGACCGCCCCTGCCAGGGAGCCCAGGACATAGCCGGACTGGTCCGGGCCGGAGATGCTGAGGGCTCCGTCGGCAAACGCCGGCTGCCCATCCCAAACAGCGTCGGCAGCCCACGGCAGATCGCCGGTTCCGCGGCGGCCGGTGGAGAAGCCGTCTTCCCGGAGCGGTTCCTCCTGGTGCAGGACATAGCGGATGTTGGAGCAAATGAAGCCCCGCACGCCCAGCTCCTGCAGGCGGGCGTGCTCGGTGCGCCGGTGCAGCTCCCAGGCGAGCACCGGCTTGCCGGAGGCAACCAACTGGCGGATCATGGCCTCCGGCGCGTTGTGGTGGATGCCGAGCAGGTCCGCCCGCGGGATGAGCCCGGCCGCCTTGTCCTGCTCCCGCGCGGTGAGGTAGCCGAACGTGGTGTAGCCCCTGGCCGCGGCGAGCTCGTGTCCCCGCGAGGCAGCCGGCTGCTTCCACACCACATGGTCCCGGGCCGCGGGATAGTTCTCCAGCAGGGCCAGGATTTCGTCGGCGTTGGTCCCGGGCTTGTCCTCAAGGAAGATCACATGGCTGGCGGCGAAGGTGTCCAGGACGTCGGTGAGGAGCGGGATGGGTTCCAGCGGGGTGTCCGGGCCCAGCCAGGCCCGGGCGTCATTGCGCAGCGGCTCCAGCGCGGCGTAAGGCGCCTGGGCGATGGTCAGGTCGATGCCGGTCAGCCGTTGGGTGTTCAAATCGTGGTGGCAGACGAGCACGCCGTCCTTCGTGGCGGAAACGGATACTTCGATCGCCTTCAGGCCGGCGGCCGCCGCTCCTTTGTAGGCCCGCATGGTGTGCTCCGGCCAGTTGTCCCCAGAGCCCCGGTGCGCGACGAAGAACGACGGCGCCTCCAGCAGGGTGGCGACCGTGAAGGGCCCTGTGGCCCCCGGCGCCGCGATGGCGCCGGTCGTGACGAATTCTTTGGCCGCGGTCGCCGCCGGGACGATCGCAGGCCGCGGCCGGGGCGTGGCCCCGGGCGCCGTGGAGTTTCCGGGACAGGAAGAGCATCCAGCCACGCCCAGCACCGCCCCGGCTGCGGCGAGGCCCAGGAACTGCCGCCGCGCGATCACGGCGATCCTGGGCCCGGCAAGTTTGCGGGGACTTGGGCCGGGGCATCGCCGGGAGCCCACGCGGACGTGAGGCCCGGCAGGTTCGCGGGGGTGAGGGCCGGGGCCCTCCCTGGTGCTGTGGCGGGGACGGGCGGGGTCGCCGCATGGCGCGCCTCGTCGGTTGCGATGACCACCATGGCCAACACCGTCCAGACGACGATGCCGCCGGCGGAACGGGTGGCCAGGGAGCTGTAGGTCTGTGGAATGACCAGCGCCATGATCGCGGCCAGCGCCAGGCCCGGGTAGCCGGTCCTCATGCCGCGGAGCACCAATACGGTCATGGCACCGAAGTAGAGCACGGCGAACAGGAGGCCGAAGTCGATGCCGTACATCAGGATCGGATTCTCGAAGCTCGTTTGCAGCCCGGCCTGGACCGCCACCCGATAGCTGGAGCCGATCCCCTGTCCGGCCACGGCATAGTCGTGCCAGCGGCTGATGAAGTAATCGAGGGCAATGCCGCGCGCCTCGCTGGACCCGGTGTCGTTGGCAACGCGCGCCGCCACGCCCGCCACCAGCGGGGAGACCATGATGGCTGCGCCCACTCCCGTCATCACTAGGAGCATCGCCGTCTTGACCCAGACAGGCCGCCGGACAAAAAGCACCACCACCACGGTTGCCACGGCCAAGGCCACGAGTCCCACGCGGGATTGCGAAATCAGCACCGCTACGGCCATGAGTCCCAACAGCCCGGCCTGCAGCCACTGACGTGTCAGCCCCGCCACCAGCGGCGCCGCAACACTGACAACGAGGGACAGGGCGAGCGGCTGGTCCAGCGTCCCCATCCAGCGCCCGGAGTTCCGGGCGAACCAGTACTGGGTCTTGAATCCTGCCTCGTAGAACAGGACATTGCCGCTTAGCCACTGCGCGACAGCCACGGCACATGCGAGCGCAACGAGGACCAGCAGCACGGCGCGCAGCAGCACCACAAGTCCCCCGCCACGAACGGCTTCGGCAAGCAGCAGCAGGAAGAACAGCACGGGCAACATAATCTGGTCCACCAACAGCACCATGCCGCCGCCACTATCGGACGTCGACGTGGCCAGGTACGCCGCCACGATGACCAGGCCGAGGACCAGGAACAGCAGGAAATGACGGCCCAGGACAATCCGAACACTGGCCGGATCGTGAAACAGCCTCACCAGGAAGATGCAGAGCACCAGCCAGGTCGCGGGATGGACGGACAGGGGGCCGGAGGACACTCCCGTGAGCGTCGCGGCTCCGATCGCCGGCACCAGCAGCCACAGGCCCAGGACCGCAGCCAATGGCACCCTGGCCCGTTTACGGAAGAGGAAGGCCGCCGCGAGACACACCCCGGCCCAGGCCGCCAGCTGCATTTAGGCCACCCGGCCGGGATTCACGATCCGGCCGGGAACAACGACGCCGCCCATGCTCACCTCCGGCTGGCAGAGTGCTTGACCGGCATCGGTTCCGCGGGCACCACCGGGGGCGTCACCTTGGCGCGTTGGCCCCGCTTGCGAAGCTTTGCCCGAGGCTGCTTGCGCCCTTCGGACAGGCGCAGCGGAAGGGCGTTCAGCACTGCCCCTGCCACCGTGGCTTTGACCAGTTCCAGGTTCCGCAAGGACGCGCCCAGCAGTTCGCGCGTCACGCTCTGGTACCTGACCACCAGCACCGTTGAGTCCGCCTGCACCGCCAGCAAGGCGGCGTCGCTGAACGGCTGCATGGCCGGCGCGTCGAGGATCACGCGGCTGTAGCTGCCCCGCATCTCGCCGAGCGCGGCCGTCATGGCTTGGCTTGCCAGCAGTTCGGTGGGGTTCTCGGGAACCGCGCCGGCGGCCACAATGTGGAGGCGGTCGCTCGCCGTTTTCTGGATGACACCGGACAGTCCCGACCGGCCGGCGAGGACTGCGGCCAGGCCCATGGAGTTGCCGAGTTTGAGTTCTGAAGCCAGCCGCGGGCGGCGCAGGTCCGTCTCCACCAGCAGGACCTTCTCCCCCGCCTCTGCCCAGGACCGGGCCAGCATGAGTGCCACGGTGGTCTTGCCCTCCCCTGCCCGCGCCGAGGTAATGAGCACGACGCCGGAGGCCGGCAGTGCGGGGATATGGTCCATGTTGGTGCGGAGCCGGCGTGCCGCCTCATCGAGCAGCGAGGACGCCCGGCGTTCGAGGACGCCGGAGAACTTGCGCGCCTCCGCACTGACCGGAACGCGGGCCAGCAGCGGCAGCCCGGACGCGTCTTCGACCTCGTCCGGGGTCCGCAGCGTGTGGTCGGTCATCCGGCGGGTGACGGCGATGG
This sequence comes from Arthrobacter sp. P1_C12_2, assembly GCF_056406415.1. Taxonomy (NCBI): domain Bacteria; kingdom Bacillati; phylum Actinomycetota; class Actinomycetes; order Micrococcales; family Micrococcaceae; genus Arthrobacter; species Arthrobacter sp. P1_C12_2. Next base: position 45,798 of record NZ_JBFUAF010000003.1, read on the forward strand.
CGATGCCGGCGCCGAGGCCAAGCAGCGCGCCAAGGCCAAGGTTCAACGAAAGCCGGGGGGACACCGGTTCCGTCTCGTCAGTGGGTCCGGCCACCACATTCAGGACGGTCTGCCCGCCGCCGCTCTGCGTCCGGCCGGCTTCGACGTCATCCAGTGCCGAGTTGAGGCCGGAGACGATCTCGCGGGCAATCTCGTGGGCTTTTGTCTGGTCCGGAAGGCTTACGACGACCGTCAACATCAGAGTGTCCTGGTCCGCCGAGGCGCTGACACTCTGCGTGATGTCCGTTGCCGACAGGCCGGTGGAACTGCTGCTGACCAGTTTTTCCACAAACTTGTCGCTCTTCACCAGGCTTGCGTAGGAGGCAATGCGTCCCCGCGACAGTTCGAGGGACTGCAGGGACGACTGTCCGGTTGCCGGCGGTGACACCACATAGAACTTGACGGTGCTTTGGTACACCGGCGTTGTCCTCTCCGTCACGCCCCAGGCAACGGCTACGCCCGCCAGCACGCACACGAGCACTATCAGCCAGCCCCGCGCAATTGCACGCCCATACTCAGACAGTTCCAAACGAAACCCCCCATGCGGCCACCACGCCATGCCTGCAGCGGCACGGTCCTTCATGGTCCCTTGACGCACCATTATTGACCGCGGCCGTGCCATGCGGAAGCTTTTTGCTTCTATGTCTTTGGGGCAGGTCCCGGCCCTCACACCTCCCGGTGCCGCGGCGGAGGGTGCCCTGCCTGCGGCCGGCGCTGCCTGCAGGGCCTGAATCCTAGCCAAATTCCGGCACCGGCCGTAGTCTTTCCCTAAGCCAGGTCGGACCGTCAGGTCCGGCAACGGTTTTTGGGTGTCACGGCCGGGAAACAGGTCATGGACTCAGGCCCTGGCAGCAGGTCTCAGCAGCAGGTCTCAGTGGCGGGGTCCCAGCAACGGGTCCCGGGGCCAGGCCCCGGTGGCCGGACCGGTGTTCCTGCGTCAGCAGCGGCCCCGGTCCTGTTCAGGGTTGCCTTCCGCCGCGGTACCGGATCGAGGGGGCACGATGAAGACTGACGGGGAGCAATTCTCGGTACTGGTGGCGCACCCCAGCGCAGATCTCTACGGCTCCGACCGGGTGCTGCTGGAAACGATTGAGGGGCTGCACCGCAGCGGTGCGCGCGTCCTGGTGGCATTGCCGTCGTCAGGGCCGCTCGTGGCGGAACTCAAGCGCCGGGGCGCCGCGGTCATTCTGTCGCCCACTCCGGTGCTGCGCAAGAGCCTGCTCACTCCAGCGGGCCTGGCGAAGCTCGGGGCCACGTCCGTGCACGGGTTGCTCCGGAGCGTAGGGGTGATCCGGGGAGCGCGCCCCGACGTCATTCTGGCGAACACCATCACCGTCCCGCTGTGGACGGCCGCGGGACGGCTGACAGGGATTCCGGTGGTCACCCACGTCCATGAGGCGGAGGCCAACGCCCCGCGGGCCCTCCGCGCGGCCCTGGCCCTGCCGCTCCTGCTCTCCCGCGGCATCCTGACGAACAGCCAGTTCAGCTCCGACACCTTGGCCTCTGCGCTGCCGGCGCTCCAGGGCCGCTCACGAGTGCTCTACAACGGTGTCCCCGGGCCTGCCGAGCCGGTCCCGCCCCGGCCGGATCTCCAAGGGGGACTCCGGATCCTGTACGTCGGGCGGCTGTCCCACCGCAAGGGCGTGGACGTGGCCATCGACGCCCTGCTGCAGCTCCGAAACGACGGCGTGCCGGCCCGCCTCTCCGTGGTCGGGGCGGTCTTCCCCGGCTATGAGGACTACGAGGCGGGCCTCCGCAACCAGGTTCAAGCCCACGGCGCTGAAGACCACGTCACGTTCCATGGATTCCAGAACGTGGTCTGGCCGTTCCTTGCCGACGCCGACGTCGTCGTGGTGCCCTCCCGGCTCGACGAGCCGTTCGGTAACACGGCCGTCGAGGCTGTCCTGGCTTCCCGGCCTGTCATCGTCAGCAACACTTCGGGCCTGCGGGAGGCCGCGGCCGGTTACCGTTCGGCGCAGTTCGTCGAACCCGGTGACGCGGGCGAGCTAGCCGACGCACTCGCCCGCGTCGCCGGCCGGTGGCAGCACTACGAGTCCAGCGCCAGGCTCGACGCCGCCGAGGCGGGCCGCAGGCACAGTCCTGAACGCTACGGGACCCTCATGACCGGGCATCTGGCGCAGGCTGCGGGCAGGTTGCTGTGAAGGGCAGCCCTGCCCCCCATGCGGCCACGGTACCGGCCGCGCCAGCCAAAACGGCTCGAGGCGTCCGGTGGAGCTTCGGGGCAGTGCTGGCCCGGCAGGGATTCCAGATGCTTTGCGCCGTGGTTCTGGCCCGGATCCTGGGGCCGCAAAGCTATGGAGTCATCGCGGCGGCCACCGTGTACATCAGCCTTGTGGCCCTGCTCCTGGACCAGGGCCTCTCCGCGGCGCTCGTCCAGCGGCCGGACGTAACCCGCCGCATGGCAGGTGCCACCGCCACGCTGAACATCCTGGTGGCGGTCCTGCTCGGGGTGGTGACCTGGTGCGCCGCTCCCTGGATCGCGCAGTTCTTCGGCGTAGCTGAGCTTGAGCCGATCCTGCGGCTGCTGGCCTTGGCGATTCCCGTCAAAGCACTGGCCATCGCGCCGCGGGCCATGCTGTCCCGGAACCTGGCCCTCCACAGGATCGGCGCGGCGGACATTGCGGCGGCCGCCGCGGGCAGCGCGGCCGGGATCAGCGCAGCACTGGCCGGCGCCGGCCCGTGGTCCATGGTGTACCAAGTGGTCGCCACCGACATCGTCTGCAGCACGCTGTTGCTGGCAGCCAGCCGGGGTCCAGTCCCCAATCTTGCCTTCCGGACCGTGGCGCCCCTGTTCCGGTTCAGCTTCAGCGTCTTTACCACCGATTGCCTGGCCTACTTCTCCCGGAACCTGGACAACATCCTGGTGGGCCGGGTGCTCGGCGTCGCCGCCCTCTCCCTGTACGGGATGGCCTACCGTATCCTCGTCATCCCGGTCCAGTTGATTGGCCAGACGGTCAACCGGGTCATGTTTCCGGCTTTTTCCCGTGCGGCCGGCAACCCGGAAAAGGTGGCCGCAAGCCTCGTCTCCGCGACCCGGCTGCTGGCGATCTCCGCGGTCCCGCTGATGGTCTTCGTGGCCTGCGCCGCCCCCGAGCTCGTGGGCCTGGTCCTGGGCCCCGAGTGGCTGCCCGCAGCCGGGCTGGTCAGCGTGCTCGCCATCGGGGGCGCACGCGAAACCGTTTTCTATGTCACCCCCTCCCTGATGAAGGGCCTGGGGCAGAGCGGGTTGATAGTCAGGTACGAGATTCTGGCCGCCGTCGTGCAGGTGGGCGGTATCGTGATCGGCCTCCAGTTCGGCGTCCTGGGCGTCGCCGTCGGATACTCCGCTGCCGGCTTCGTCCTCACCCCCGTGCTCCTGCGCATCCAGTCTCGGTTGACGGGCGTGACGGCGATGACGCAACTGGCGGCCATCTTCCCTGCAGTCCACGCCGCGGCCTGGGGGGCGGCCGGATACTGGGCGTTGTCCCTGGTCACCGTGCACGGCCCATGGCACCTGTTCGGCGGGTTGGCGCTCTTTGCAGCCCTCGCCCTCGCCGCGCTGCGGGTTTTCCACCGGCGCACGCTCTCCGGCTATGTCGAGCAGGCGCGGGCACTCATTGGACGGCCCGCCCCGCGGCAAGCCGCCACCACAACGAGAGGTCAGAATGACTGACATCACCCACCCCAGCGTCCGCCCCTCCGGCGGCGAACCCGCCGTCGGGATCCCGGCGGGCGGCCTCGTTATTGCGGTGCTGACCTACCGCCGGCCGGAGGACATCGCCCTGGCGCTGCCCCGGCTGGCGGCCCAGGCCAGAACAGTTCCGCTCGCACCGGGACAGGCCGGACCGGGACAAGGAGTCCCAGACGGGATCGAAGTTCCGCAGGCCACCGTGCTCGTGATCGACAATGACCCCGAGGCGAGCGCCCGCCCCAATGTGGAACGGCTCGCCGGCACGCTCCGGCCGGGGCTGGTCCGGTACGTCCACGAGCCGAAGCCCGGCATCGCGGCGGCGCGGAACCGCGCCCTGCGCGAGGCGGGGTCGAGTGCGCTGCTCGTCTTCATCGACGACGACGAAGTACCGTCGGAGCGGTGGCTGGAGCAGCTCGTGGACTTACAGCGTTCCAGCGGCGCCGCCGCCGTCGTGGGTCCGGTTATCAGCGAATATGAACACGAGCCGGAGCCCTGGATCGAAGCCGGAAAGTTCTTCAACCGCCGCAGGCTCGCCACCGGGACCCGGCTGGGCGTGGCTGCGACGAACAACCTGCTCCTGGACCTGCAGCAGGTCCGGGCGCTGCGGCTCGCGTTTGACGAACGCTTCGGCCTCAGCGGCGGCTCGGACACGCTCTTCACCCGGCAACTCATCCAGCGCGGCGGATTCATGCTGTGGTGCGACGAGGCCGTGGTGGTGGACCGCGTTCCGTCCTCGCGACTCACCCGCAGCTGGGTTTTGCGCCGCGCCCTTCGCAGTGGCAACTCCGCGGCCCGTGTCGACCTGGAACTTGCCGCCGGCACGGCCGCCCAGCTGCGCTCCAGGGGCGTGTCCCTCGGTTCCGGTTCAGTCCGGCTCGTCGGCGGAACGGCACGCCTGGCGGCGGGCCTCATCAGCGGCTCGGTGCAGCAACAGGCCCAAGGACTGCGGACCGCCGCCCGGGGCCTGGGCATGGCATCCGGCGCCTTTGGCTACGTTTACAGCGAATACCGCAGAAAATAGTTTTTGCTGGTGTTTCATCGTTTCCGGCACCGCGCACGACGGCCAGATTCGCGGGGAATTTTGCGGCCTGTCGCAAGCGACGCGCCCGGGCGTGATCAAGTTGGGATTCGCCACGCCACGCCGTTACCAATTTGCAACCTGCTTGGGCCTCGGCTAGCGTGTCTGCACAGAAGCCGGGGTCGGGGAGCGCCTTCCGGGAAGTCAGTCGCGAGTACCACGGGTCCGCCCACACATCGCCCGGGTTTAGTCACCTGGGCCCTCAAGAACACAACTTGCGCTGACCATGCACCAAGCAACATACCGGCGCGGTCTCCACGCCGCCGGCAGACAGGCCCCGCGCGGGCCTCCCGCCAGTTCCGCTATGTCCTTGTGATTCCCCGTGCCCGGAGAGCCAGACAAAAGAGGTTTGACACTATGGCCATTGGCACGAAGAAAGTCCAGCGCAAGAACGTCCGCGCAACGTATGCTGCGGGCGCTGCGGCAGTGACCATCACTGCCCTCGCCCTGTCCGCGGCACCGGCCGTCCAGGCCGCGCCCGCAATGGCGCCCGCCGCGCTGACGGTCGGGTCCTACAAGCCGAGCGCGTCAACCACCGGCGTTCCGGCCGGAACGGCCCTGAAGCCTTACAACACCTCGGGCGCGGACCTCGTCATCATCAAGGACGGCACGGTCCTGGACGGGCTGGACATTTACGGCGACATCAAGGTCCGGGCCAAGAACGTGGTCATCAAGAACAGCCGGCTGCACGGCGGCAAGGCGACTCCGAAGTCCAACACCGGCGTCGTCGACGCCAACAGCGCCGCCGTTGTCAACCTTCTGGTCCAGGACAGCACGATCGTCCCTGACCGGCCGTCCTACTACCGCGACGGCATCGTCGGCCACGATTACACCGCGCGGCGGAACCACATCCAGGGCTCCAACGATGGCTTGGGCATCTTCAACCGTCCGGGCGGCCCGGTGACGGCCAACGTGACGGCCGAGGGCAACTACATCCACGGTCTGACTTACTGGTCCTATGACCCCGCCCACAGCGACGGCACGCACAATGACGGCATCCAGGTCCAGGGCGGCCAGAACATCCGCATCGTCGGCAACAACATCGTGGCCAACTCCACCCCGGGCGCCGGCAGCGCGCCGAACCCGCGCGGTACTCACGCGGGCATTGGCATCATGCTGCAACAGAACGTTGCCAAACTCGCCAACGTCGTGGTCGACAAGAACTGGGTGGATGACGGCCAGACGTCCATCAACATCGACAACGGCAAGTACTCGAACATCACGGTCACGGTCTCGAACAACAAGCTCGGCCGCAACCAGTTCGATTTCGGCAGCGGCTCGAAGTACCCCGTCCGGGTTGTCAGCCGCGCCGCAAGCACCGTGGCCGGCCTGACCACGAGCAACCGCTGGGCCGACACCCAGGCCCTGCTGGTGGAAGGCAAGACCGGCGGCATCCGCTACAACTACTAGGAACCGTGAGCGGGTCCTAAGACGGGGCCGGATCCGAAAGGATCCGGCCCGTCTTGTGTGTCATTTGGCTTTCAAGCTCACAACCGGGGACGTCTTGGCATTGCCGAATGAATCGCTGGCCACCACCTTGTATTCATGGGTGGTCCCGGGCGGCACCGAGTCGAGCTGCGCCATGGTGGGCCGGTACCAGAACCGGGACGAGACCGTCCGGGTGTTGACGACCTTCCCGTCCCGGTACAGCTTGTACGTCAGCCTGGAGGTATCGCGGTCCCAGTTGGCCTGCCAGGTGATGCTGATCGTGCCGGCCGACGGCGATGACAGCACCGGGTTCGTGGACGCGGCCGAGGACCTGGGGCCTTCCTTGTTCGGGGCGATGCTGCTGACAGCGAAACGCGCCAGTCCCTGCTGTCCGCGCAGGTTGACGTTGCGGAATTCGCCGCCCATCACCACGTACTGATCGTTTCCGGCAACGGTCCACGGGCCCTGGTTCTGGCCGGTGGCCGTCCCGGTGTCCATATCCGGGAACCACACCAGCAGCGTCGGCATGGGCTGGCCGACGAAGCTCGGCAGCCTGGAACTGGGCCTGGTTAGGGTCCCGGTCGCTGCCTTGCTGTAGGCGAGCGCCCGGTGCCAGGACCGGGGATCGGATTCCGGGAAGCCATCGATCTTCCCGCAGTCATGGGAGTGCCCCGCCTTGTAGACGGCTGTGCTGCTGGCAAAGGTGCTGTAAGAATCGCCACGGCAGTCATCGATCCACTTGATGGCGAGGTTGGACCAGTTCGCGGCAAAGGATCCCTCAAGGTTTCCGGTGCCGCCGCTGTCAATGAGGATGAATGCCGTCCCGTACCAGCTTGTCCCGTCGCTCGAGAGCGAGGTGATGGCCGCGTAGGTGCCGGCGTTGCGCACGACATTGTTGGCCGGCGTGGGCAGGTTCTTTCCGCCCACCGGGTCCACGGCGCCCAGGCCAAAGCCCGGATCGCTGCTGCCATTGAGCGTGGTGAAGGCCCCGCCGACCACCACCTTGCTGCGGTCAGGAGCGAGGGCCAGGGCATTGACCCGTCCGCCGCCGGCCGCGGGCTTCCATGCCAGCAGGCTGCCGTCAGAAGCGCGGACCGCCGCCAGCCTCGATCTCGCGGCGGAGCCTACTGCCGTGAACGAGCCCCCCACATAGACCGTGTCCGGCGTGGCCACGATTGCCCGGACCGATCCCGACATCGGCGGGGCCCAGCCTGGAATGACGGCCCCGGTCCCCGGGTCGAGGGCCACAACCTTCCGCACTGCCTGGCCGTTGGCCTGGGTGAAGTCGCCGCCCACATAGAGCCGTTTGTGGTCCGGGGACGCCGTCACCGCCAGGGCCTGGGCGTTGAGGGACGCAGTAAAGCTGGTGATGAGCTTTCCCGTACTCAGGCTGAACGCCAGGATGTTTTTCCGGGGCGTCGTTTGGGTTCCGGCCGCGGCGCCGGCGGGGCGGGCGGTATTGAATTTCCCCACCGCGAAGACGCGGTCTCCGATGACGGTCTGCTGCCACACCACCCCGTCCACCTGGACCGTCGGCAGCGAATCCGCCGTCACCGTCACAGGGCTCGAGGGCAGGCTCGGGTCGGCGGGCGCGGAGTCCGCGGTTGCGCCCGGGGCGGCCGCAAGGGCCAGGGCTGTGACCAGCGCAGCACTGGCACCGGCCCTCCAGGCCCGGGCATCGGCCGGCAATCCGTGCCGCCATCGACGGAAACGGGGACCGTTCCGGGGCGATATTCCGTGGGCATGATGCGCGGACGCGCCCCCAGACTTCCAGGACATCAGAGTCCTCCTTCGGTCAGTATCGCCATTCCTTGGGTGACTTGCCCGGTTGCGGCTGCCCGTTCCCGGCCTTTCTGGTCTTACCTTTCAATCGCCCGTCAGTTGGGCCGCGCATCGAGGTTGTCGAACCGTGCCAGCACCGGCGCGTTGGTCGCGGAACTGGACAGGTAGGCCAGCAGCCCCACCGCTCCCCCGCCCTGCAGGCCGGCGGCAGAGTCGGTGGCTGTGGCGTTCCACGGCCCCGGCTCCGCCGTTCCCGTCCGCCAGGTCTTCGCCCGGAGCGTGGTGGGCGAGGCTCCGGTGACTTCCACCCTCAGTTGCAGCTGCTGGCCGGCCGCAAGCGTGATTCCCGGCGTGAACTGCCCGAGCACGGTCTCAGCGCCGCCGGCGAGCCGGGTCAGCTGGAGGGTTGTGGCTCCGTTGGCCGCCACCTTGACCTTGCCGCGGTATTCGGCCGTGCCCACGCGCCGCCCTATCACCCCGAGGTAGGAGCCTCCTCCGTTGCCGATCTTGTCCAGCGATACCGTCACGAGCGCGTTGCTGGCAGCAGTGGAGACCGACGGCAGGAATGCTGACGGGCCCCGGCCTGCGGCCAGGTTCATGGTTCCCTGCCCTCCGGCGACCGAGAAAAACGACGCCGAGCCGTTCAGCGACCACGCTCCGCCGGTGTCCGCCGTTCCCCAGCCGGACGCCAGCGTCCGGCCGAAGGCGTCCTGCGCCAGGACCCCGCCGGAGCTGACGGTGACGTCGTGGCTGACGGTACCGGTGGCGCCRCTGTTGTCCGTCACGGTCAGTGTCACGGTGTAGGTGCCGGCGGCCGCGTAGCTGTGCGACGCCGTGACACCGGTGCCGGTGCCGCCGTCGCCGAACGCCCACGAGTAGCCGACGATGGTGCCGTCGGGATCCGAGGACGCGGCGGCGTCGACGTTCACCGTCAGCCCCGTGGTGCCGGCCGTGAAGGCGGCCGCCGGTGGAGTGCCGGAGGAGCCGGCGATAGTGATGCTGCGGCTGTCTCCCGTGACGGTGTTTCCCAGCGGATCCCGGACGGCGATCCTGTAGCTGTGCGCACCGGCCGCTAGTCCGGAGTCGGTGAACTCCAGGGCCGGGCGCTGCCAGAACGTGGACTGCGCGGAGATTGTGTGCACCGGGACCGGGTTTCCGTCGCGCAGGACGCTGTAGCTCAGGTTCGAATTGTCGCGGTCCCAATTGGCCTGCCACTGCACGCGGACCTGCCCGGCTCCCGGGCTGGCCAGGGTGGGCACGAACGCGGCCCCGGTGACGCGCGGGCCCTGCAGGTTGGGCGCCGCGTCCCTGCGCGCGAAACGGGCCAAGCCCTGTTGCGGCTGCTGGTTGACGTTGCGGAATTCCCCCACCATCACCACATAGGTGTTGTTGCCGGTCACGGCCCAGGGGCCCTGGCTTTGGCCGCTGGCAGTTCCGTTGTCCATGTCCGGGAACCAGTTCAGCAGCGACGGTGCGGGCTGCCCCGTGAAGGACGGGTACCCGAGGGTATCCCGCACGAGGGTCCCCGTGGCGGCCTTGCCGAAGGCGACCGCCCGGTGCCAGACGCGCGGGGTGACCTCGGGGAATCCGCCCAGGTTGCCGCAGTAGTGCGGGTGTCCGGCGACATAGACCGCGGTGTCGGTGGCGAAGGCACCGTAGGAATCGCCGTGGCAGTCCTCCACCCATTTGATCCTGCCGTCGGACCAGTTGGCCGCGAAGGCGCCCTCCAGGTTGCCGCCCGTGCCGAAAATGTAACCGGTGCCATAGAAGCTCGTGCCGTCCGTGGACAGTGACAGCACCGCCGAGTCCGTTCCGGCGTCGCGGACCACGTCGTTGGCCTGCAGGGGCAGGTTGGCGCCGCTGAGTGCGTCCACCATGCCGAGCCCGTAGCCTGGGCGGGAGGAGTTGTTCAGCGTGGTGAACGCGCCGCCGACCACCACGCGTCCTCCCTCGGGAGAGAGGGCCAGGGCGTTGACCCTGCCGCTCGTGGCAACCGGCGCCCACGGCAGCAGCGCTCCGTTCGCGGCGCTGACGGCCGCGAGCCGGGTGCGGGCCGCGGTTCCGACGCCCGTGAAGGTGCCGCCCATCCACACGGTCCCGCCCGATGCCGCGATGGCCCGGACGGCGGCGTTCATCCGCGGCGCAAACGAACCGATCAGTGCTCCCGTCACGGGGTCCAGCGCCGCGACCCGCAAGCGCTGCACGCCGTTGACGGACGTGAAATCCCCGCCGATGTACAGCCGCGATCCGTCCGGCGACGGCGCGACGGCGAGCGCCTGGGCGTTCAGGACGGGCGCGAAGCCGGTGATGAGCCGCCCCGTCGTGATGTCGAAGGCCAGGATGTTGGCCCGGGCGCTCAGCTGCGTCCCGGGAGCGGCGCCGAAGGGCCGGGCGTTGCCGAACTTGCCGACCACGTAGACGGTGTTGCCGATCACGGCCGATTGCCACGCCACGCCATCGTGCTGGGCGGTGGGGAGGCTGTCCGCCGTGACGGTTACCGGGGTCTTGGGGTCGTTCGGGTCAAGGGGAGCGGAATCGGTGACGCCGCCGGGTGCCCACACGAGCGTCGCGGCAATGAACACGAGCAACGCGGCGGCCAAGGCACCCGCCACCGCAGCGGCGCGGCGGACTTGCGGACGGGCCCGTGGCTGGGCGCCCGGGCCGCCAGTGCCGGTCCCCGCCGTGGTTCCGGATCCGGCTTCTGTTCGCCACGTCATGGAATGATCCCCCTTCATCTCGTTGCGGGTCTCCCCTCCTCAGCCCGTCCCTCCTCGCGGTCAACTCCCCCCGCAGTCAACTACTCAGTTAAGCCGCACATCGAAATCGTCAAACCTTGCCTGCACCGGCGCGTTGCCCGCGGTGCTCCACAGGAAGGACATCAGCCCGACCGAACCGGCGCCCTGGAGCGAAGCCGAGGCGTCCCCGGCTGTTACGAGCCACGCTGCCGGTTCGGTGGCGCCGTCCCGCCAGACCTTCGCCTGGAGGGCAGCCGGCGCCGCACCGGTGACCGTCATCCGGAGCCGGAGCTGGTCTCCGGCGGCCACCGTCAGGCCGGGCACCGTGACGGACTGCAGCGTGGTTTCCGTGCCGCCCACGAGCTTGGTCAGGTACAGGCTCGTGCTCCCCGTCGAGGAGATCTTGAGTTTGGCCCGGTACTCGTCTGCCCCGGCCTTCCGCCCGATGATGCCGAGGAACATGCCGCCGCCGCTGGCGACCTTGTCCGTCGAGGTTTTGACCCGGACGTCCGCGGCCGGGGCCGAGATTCCGGACAGGTAGGCCAGGCGCTGGACGCCGGCAGTTCCCAGCGTCATGGAACCCACCCCCGAGCCCACGGCGTAGTTGCCCGCCGTGCCGGCGGCCGTCCAGACCCCGCCGGTGTCCGCCGTGCCCCAGCCTGGGCCCGCCGTCCGCCCGAAGGCGTCGGCGGCGATGGGCGAGTTCGGCGGCGGGTCTGTGACCGTGACCGTCGTCGTGGCGGTACCGGCGGCGCCGTCGTTGTCCAGCACTGTCAGGACGACGACGTAGCTGCCGGACGCTGCGTAGGTGTGCGATGGTGCGGAGCCGGCTCCCGTGGAGGAGTCGCCGAAGTCCCAGGCGTAGGAGGCAACCGTGCCGTCAGGGTCTAGTGTCCCGGCGGCGTCGAAGGCTGCGGTGCGGTTGGTGACCTTGGCCGTGAACTGGGCGGCCGGGGGCTGGTTCGGCTGCACCGAGACCTGCGCGGTGCTTGTGCTGGCGGCGCCGTTGTTGTCCGTGACGGTCAAGGTGACCTGGTAGGTTCCGCCGCTTGCGTAGCTGTGGGATGCTGTTTTCCCCGTTCCTGTGGCCGAGTCGCCGAAGTCCCAGGCGTAGGTGCCGATGGTGCCGTCGGGGTCGGTGGACGTCGACGCGTCCACGGCTGCGGTCAGCTTGCTGGTGGTGGACGTGAACGCCGCCACGGGCGGTTGGTTCCCGGGTGGGGCCGTGGCCGTGACGGTGCGGGTGGTGCTCGTGGAGTTGCCGTCGCCGTCGGTCACGGTGAGGCGGACGGTGTAGGTTCCGGCAGCCGCGTAGGCGTGCTGGGTGGTGACGCCAGTCCCGGTGGTTCCGTCGCCGTATGCCCAGGTGTAGGTAGCGATGGGTCCGTTCGGGTCCGAGGAGCCGGAGGCGTCGGCGCTGAGGCTCAGGTAAGTGATGGAGGAGGTGAAGGCTGCCGTGGGCGGCGTGGCCGGGACGGTGAGCGTGCGGCCGGAGGCGCGGTAGTGGTTCTGGACCTGCTGGAGGCCGAGGGCCGCGGGATAGAGCGCGACTTCGTCGATGTCGGCTTTGAGGCTGCCGCTGCTCGGCTGGCTGGGCCAGGTGCCCACCAGGTCCGATCCGATCCGCCAGTACCCGTCAAAGACCCGGCCCGAGGTGACGTCGGTACGGAAGGCCGCCCGGGCGCCGTCGATGTAGAGGAACATGCCGCCGCCGCTGAGGGTGGCGGTGACCTGGTGCCATTGGCCATCGTTGAACCCCGTGCCGCTGTTAATGCTCCGGACGGCCCCGTTCCAGAGACCGAAGTAGATCCTGCCGGCGTCGTCCATGTAGACGTTGCGGTCAGTGACCCGGGACGTGCCGCTGGCAACGTTGCCGAACCCGATGATTTTCCCGCCCGTTGTGCTGCTCGTGCGGACCCATGCCTCGGCGGTAAACACGTCCGGCGCGCGCTGGAATGCGTTGTCCGCGGCGACACCGTTGACGGTGCCGTCAAAGGTTCCGGCGCCGGACGTTTCGCCGACGACGGCACCGTCGCCCCGCAGCCCGGTACCGGCAGCGGCTGCGAGGTCCTCGGCGCCGGCCGAATCCACCAAAGTGGGTCCGGAGGTGTCATTGAAGCGCCAGAAGTTCCCGGGGCGGTCAGCCTGGACGGCGTCGGCGTAGCCGGAGACCGGCGTGGAGGCCGCGGCCGTGATAGTGACGGTGTCGGACCGGGATTCGTTACCGAGCGGGTCTGTGGCGAAGATCCGGTATCTGTAACTCTGGCCCGGCACCAGCCCGGAATCGAGATAGCTCATCCCGGGCCGCTTCCAGAACGTGCTGTCCTGCGTGACGGTGTAGGCGGGGGCGGCGGTGATGCCGTCCCGGATTACGCGATACGTGAGCCGGACATTGTCCGGGTCATGGTTGGCCTGCCAGCGCAGCCGCACCGTCCCGGCCGCGGGCGAGCTCAGGGTCGGGTTGCTGCGGGCCCCGCTGAAGACCGGGCCGCGCGCGTTCGGGGCCTTGTCCCGTACGGTGAACCGGACGAGGCCCTGCTGGCGGACGCCGTTGACCGTGGTGAATTCCCCGCCCAGGACCACGTATTGTCCGTTCCCGGTGACGGCCCAGGCCCCCTGGTTCTGGCCGGTATACGCGCCGGTGTCGATGGCCGGGAACCAGTTGAGCAGCGAGGGTGAGGGCAGTCCGGACCAGTTCGGGTAGCCGAGCGGGTCCCGGATGATGGTGCCGGTGGCGGCCTTGCTGAACGCGAGGCCGCGTTGGAAGCTCCAGGGTTCGGTCTGCGGATAGCCGCCGACGTTGCCGCAGTAGTGGGCGTGACCCACCTTGTAGATGACGTCGCCGGCCGGATAGACGGCGTACGTGTCGCCGTGGCAGTCCTCCATCCAGGTGATCTGGCCGTCGTTCCAGCCGGCGGCCACCGTCCCTTCGAGGTTGCCGCCCGTGCCAAAGACGTAGCCGGTCGCGTAGACGTTATCGGCGTCGCCGCTCAGGCTCGTGATGGCGGAGTTGGTTCCGGCGTCCCGCACCCGCGCGTTGGCGGCCCAGGGCAGGAGACCGCCGTTGAGGGTGTCCACGGCGGCGAGCCCGTAGCCGGGGTTGGCGGAGCCGTTAAGGGTGGTGAAGGCGCCACCAACCACCATGCGGGTGCCGTCAGGTGACAGGGCCAGGGCGTTGACCCGGCCGCCTTCCGCCGAGGGCGCCCAGGCTGTGAGACCGCCGTTGGCGGCCTGGACGGCCGCCAACCGGCTGCGCGCGACCGATCCCACCGCGGTGAACAGACCGCCAAGGTAGACGGTGCCGGCCGTCGGCACGATCGCCCGGACGCTTGCGGCGACCTTGGGCAGGAAAGAGGGAATGAGCGCCCCCGTTCCGGGATTGAGCGCGGCGACCCGCCAGGCGTTTGCACCGTTGACAGTGGTGAAGTCACCGCCGACGTAGATGCGCGAACCGTCCGGCGATGCGGCGATGCTGAACGCCTGGGCGTTCAACACGGGGGCAAAAGGAAGCAGTTCGCCCGTGGTGAGGTTGTAGGCCAGGATATTGCGGCGGACCACGGTGTTAGTCCCAGCCGGTGAGCCCGCCGGCCGGGCAGTGCCGAAGCTCCCGGCCGCGTAGACGGTGTTGCCGACCACCACCTGTTGCCAGACGACGCCGTCGATCTGGACTGTCGGCAGGGCATCCGCCGTCACCGTGGCCGGGTTGGCGGGATCGGCCGGCGCCGGCGGGGCACTGTCCGCCGCCGCCGGGGCCACTGCCGCCAGCCCCAGCGACAGTGCGAGCGCCGCAGCCGCCAGGGCCGCCACGACCTTTTCCAGCAGCCGTCGCGGGGCCGGTCCGCGGCGCTGTGCCTGTCCTTGCGCGGATCCTTGCGGTGACGTCAGCATCGTCATGGCCTCCCCCAATTCCCTAGGCCTACGGGATCTTCACGGAGAGGGTGTCAAAACGCAACGCCACCGGGAAGTTGGTGGACGATGCCGAGAGGTAACCGGCAAGTCCTGCGCCGCCGGCCACCTGGAGCCCGGCCGTCGAGTCGCTCCCGGTCAACTGCCACGCTGCCGGTTCGGCTGCAGATGCCCGCCAGACCTTTGCGCTGAGCGCCGTCGGTGCAGTGCCGGTCAGGCTGAGCCGGATGATCACGGGATCGTTCGGGGCCAGGGTCAGGCCGGCAATCGCGAGGGGCCCGGCAATGGTCGTCTCGGCGTTGTTGATGACCCGGGTGAGGTACAGGGACACGGCGCCGTTGCTTCCGACCTTGATCTTGGCGCGGTAATCGTTGCTGTTCGCCCGCCGGCCGATCAGGGAGGCAAACATGCCCCCGCCGTCGGCGATCTTGTCGGCTGAGACCGTGACGGTCCCATCGAAGGCTGCCGTGGACACCGAGTTCAGGTACGCACTCCGGCTGGCTCCGGCGGCACCGAGGCTCACAGCACCGGAGCCGTTGTTCACGGCGAAGTTGGTGTTGCCTCCTGAAAGCGTCCAGGCTCCCCCGGTATCCGCTGTGCCGAAGCCCCCGGTGACGGTCCGCCCAAAGGCGTCCGCGGCGACGACGGTGTTGGCTGCCGGGGCCGTGACGGTGACTGTGCGGCTGAGCGTGCCCGTGGCGCCGTCGTCGTCGGTCACCGTCAGGGTGACTGTGTAGCTGCCGGCACCGGTGTAGGTGTGCGACGCCGTCGCCCCGGTTCCGGTGCTTGCGTCACCGAAGTTCCAGGCATAGCCGGTGATGGTCCCGTCCGAATCCGCTGATCCCGAGCCGTTGAAGGAAGCGGCAAGGTTGGTGGCGGCCGACGTGAACGCGGCCGTCGGGGCCACGTTCGCCGGCGGGGCCACGACGGTCACGGGATGGCCGATGCTCGCGGTGTTTCCGGTATTGTCCGTCACCGTCAGCCGGACCGTGTAGGTGCCGCCTGCCGCGTACCTGTGCTGCGCGGTCACGCCGGCACCGGTGCCGCCGTCGCCGAAGTCCCAGGCGTAGGTGGCGATGGGTCCGTTGGCGTCCGAAGACGTGGTCCCGTCCACCGATGCCGTGAGTCCACTGGCCGCAGAGGTGAAAGCGGCCACAGGCGGCGCGGGAGGTGCGTTGACCGTGCGGCCCGAGGCCACGAAGTGCGCCTGCACCCGCGACAGCGGCAGCACGGTCGGGTAGATGGCGACGTCGTCGATCTGGCCGTCGAGGTAGCGGCTGGTCGGACGGTTGGGCCAACTGGTCAGGTTGTCGCCGCCGATGCGCCAGAAACCGTCGATCGGCCACGCGGACGTGGTGTCGGTCCGCCCGGCAGCGAGGGCGCCGTCGAGGAACAGCTGCATTCCGTTGGAACCGAGGGTCGCCACGACGTGGTGCCACTGGTTGTCGTTGAACGTCTTGGTTGTGGTGACGGTGATCCGGGAGCCGGTCCCGCTGGAGCCGGTTGGACGGACGCCGAAGGAGAGCCGGCCGGTGTTGTCCATGTAGACGTTGCGGTCGAAGTCTGCCGAAACACCGGTCTGCGAATTGCCGTAGCCGATGATCTCGCCGCCCTGGTTGGTGCCGGTCCGGAACCAGGCCTCCGTGCTGAAGACCTGGGGACGGATGGAGAGCGTCGGGCTGCTGGCCACGGAGGTGGTGGTGCCGTTGAAGGTGGCGGCGGTGTCCGTGTCCCCGGTCATCGCGCCCGCGGCGCCGAAGCTGACGCCGGGCCGGACCAGGAGGTCGTCCTTGCCGGCGAGGTCCACGCCGGTGGCCCCGCCGGTTTCGCCGAGGCGCCAGTAGTTGCCGGGCTTGTCCGCCAGCACCTGCTGGGCGTAGCTTCCCGGTGCCGTGGTGGAGCCGGGGACCGTGATGGTGACGGTCTCGCTGCGGGCCTCGTTGCCGAAGGCGTCCCGGGCGAAGATGCGGTAGCCGTAACTCTGGCCCGCGGTCCGGCCGGTGTCCAGGAACGTCATGCCGGGCCGTTTCCAGAAGGTGGAGGCCTGGCTGACGGTGGAGATGACGGCACCGTTGCGGCGCACCTCATAGGTGAGGTTCTCGTTGTCCTGGTCCCAGTTGGCCTGCCACCGGACCCGCACAGTGCCGGCGGCCGGGCTGGACAGTGTCGGGTTGAAGTTCACGCCGCTCAGGCGCGGTCCGCGCAGGTTCGGCGAGATGCCGGTGCGCGGGAACCGGGTCAATCCCTGCTGGGGCTGGTTGTTGATGGTGGTGAATTCGCCGGCCATCACGATGTAGTCTGCGTTGCCGGCAATCGACCAGGCGCCTTGGTCCTGCCCCGTGAACGTGCCGGCGTTCAGGATCGGGAACCAGTTCAGCAGCGACGGGGACGGGTTCCCGGCGAAGTTGGTGTAACCGTGGCTTTCGGCCGTCACTGTGCCCGTGGCCTTCTTGCTGAAGGCGATGCCGCGGTTGAACTGCCAGGGCTCGGCCTGGGGGAAGGCTCCGACGTTGCCGCAGAAGTGCGCGTGCCCCGCCAGGTAGACCGCGTCGCCTAGGGGCTGGATCGAATAGGTGTCGCCATGGCAGTCCTCGAGCCAGTTGGTGGAGCCATCGGACCACTTGACGGAGAACATTCCTTCCAGCGTGCTGCTGCGGCCATAGGTGTAGCCGGCGCCGTAGACGTTGACACCGTCGGTGGCGAGCGTGGTGATGGAGCCGGTCGTGCCGCCGTTGCGGGCGATGCTGTTGATCTGGAAGGGCTGGACGGCGCCGAGGTTCGTGTCCACCTTGGCCACGCCGTAGCCGGGGTTGCTGGAGCCGTTGATGGACGTGAAGGCCCCGCCCACCACCATGCTGGCGCCGTCCGGGGAGAGCGCGAGCGCGTTGACCCGTCCGCCGGCGGCAACCGGGTTCCAAGGCAGGAGCGCGCCGTTGGAGGCGCTCACCGCGGCGAGCTCGGCGCGGGTCACGGAGCCGACGGCATTGAACAGGCCGCCAAGGTACACCGTGGTGGAGGTTGCCACGATCGAGCGGACGGACGCGGACATGCGGGGCAGGAAGCTTGTGATCAGGGCACCTGTGGTGGGGTTCAGGGCGACGGCCCTCCACACGGTGGAACCGTTGTAAGTGGTAAACGCGCCGCCGACGTAGAGCCGCGATCCGTCCGGGGACGCTGCCAGTGCCGTCACCTCTGCGTTGAAGCTGGGCGTGAACGTGCTCAGCAGCGCACCGGTGGTGAGGTTGTAGGCCAGGATGTTGTTCCGCGGGACGGTGCCGGTCCCGGCGGCAGCGCCGGCGGGCCGTGCCTCGGTGAAATTGCCGCCGACGAACACCGTGTTGCCGATGATGACCTGGGCCCAGGCGACGCCGTTGATCTGGGCGGTGGGCAGGCCGTCGGCGGAGACGGTCACGGGGGTGGCGGGGCTGGAGGGATCCGCGGGAGCAGTATCCGCCGCGGCAGGCTGGATGCCGACCAATCCCAGCGACAGGGCGACTGCGGCGGCCAGCAGCAGCGCCAGCAACTTTTTCGCACCAGTCAGGACGGTCGTGTAGGCGGTCTTAGTTATTGTCGGTGCCGGTGCCGTCGTCGGTGCCGGGCCGGCGGGCGGCCGTGCCCCTCTCCTCCGAGCGCTCCCCAGCGTTGCGTTCCTGAGCATTTTCTGTCCCCTTAGTTCGGTTGATGACTGGCCGTGCTGGCACCCAGCTCGGCCACATCCTCGGCCGAAAAGAGGCCTCGAATGCATTGATCGTTTTGGTTCTCTCCCACGTTTGTGCTCATGAGGGTCTGGGCTTGGCTGCCGGGAATGATCGGGAAGTGCCGGGGCACCGGCCCGATCTGGCGCACCGGGATTCCGGCCCGCAGCGCCACCCACTTCAGCCAGATGTCATCCGCGCGCGGGCACGAGGTCAGGAAGCCGTCCCCGCACAGCCGCAGCGCCTCCAGCATTGCCGGCGGGTAGATGACGCCGGACACGCCGGTGGCGAAGTTTCCCGCCCGCACGGCGGTGTCACGGGCTCTCGGCCAGGTCGCGTAACCGGATACCTGGTCCCCCTCTATCCCCATGATGCTGACCCGGTGCGCGCTCACGGCGCCGGGGTGGCGCTCGCCGGCGTCCGCCAGCAGCGCCAGCCACTTCGGCGGGTAGACGATGTCGTCGTCGGCGGTCACGAGCGGCACGGTGTGCCGTGGTGTGGATGAGACGTAGGGGTAGTACTTGGTGTGGGGTCCGTAATTGGACGGTCCGTCATCGGACGGCAGGTAATCGGATGCCGCCAGGATTTCCAGGCCGCGGCGTTCAAGGCGCCGCAGCGACGGCGGGCACGCAGCGATGTCTTCAGGGGACTGCAGCCACAGCACAAGGCGCTGCGGCCGGACCGTGCCGCGGGCAATCGATTCGATCCCGATCGACACCGTGCGTATCCGGGCACCGTAGCTCGTTAGGGAGACGACCACCGGCGCGGATCCCGTGACGGGCCCGCGGGCCGCCAGGTTGCGGACCCGCAGGTACGCCACCGCACAGGTGGCCCGGAGCCGTTTTCCCAGCTTGCGCGCCCGCCGGACCACGCGGCGGGGAGCCGAGACCGGGCGCCCGCCCGGTGCCGGGGTCATGGTTTGTTCCCGGCCGGGGCACGGCCGGCGAACGTCGCAATGGGCGTCTCGGCTTCCAGGTTGAAGTGGATCTTCACGGTGTCCCGTGCGTCGAGCGGCACGGCGAAGATGAACACCCCGACGCCGGTGGCCCCGGGTGCGACGCTGGCCGGGAAGGCCACCGGGTCCGGCCCGCTGAGCTGGCTCGCCGGGGCATCGTCCTTGCCGTAGCTGACGTCCACGAGCGCCCGGTCAAGCGCGAGCGGCGCCGCGGTGTTGTTGACCACGCTGACCTTGAACCGCACGGCCGGTCCGGCCACTTCGCCGATGCCGGTTGCCACGCCCTGGACCGCCGTCATGTCCGTAATGGTCGCCGACACGCCACCTTTGACGGCCTTCTTGGCCGTCAGCTCCACCGGGGCGGCGGTGGGCTGCGCGATTGCCGCGAGCTCCTGGTCCGATTTGCCCTTCCGGTCCACGGGGGCCGGGTTGACCTCCGGCGGCCCGGACGGTTTCGGCGCTATTGGCGGTACACCGGCAGCGGCGGCCGCGTCCAACGTTGGGGAGCTGGCTCCCGGGTCCGGCGTTCCGGAGCCCGTCTGGGCGGCATTGGGGCTGGCCGGGTCAAGACTGGCGGTGCCAGGCTTGGCGGAAGCGCTCGCCGTGCTGTCCGAGCTGGCTGCCGGCGCGGTGCTGCCGGAATTCTTGATCCCGGAAGCCCATGCAACGCCGCCAACAGCCAAGAGCGCGGAGACTCCGAGCGACGTCGCCACCAGGCGGGTGCGGCGGCTGGGCTTCCGGCGCTTGTTCGCGGGGGTGTTGACCTGCTTGTTCATCGCCGGCCTCCCTTCGTGACGGGCTGCTCTGCCGGGCGGGATTGCGGCTGGGAGGCCGAGAGTTCACGGAACCACTTCACTGACGCCAACACCAGGAACCCGGCAGTGGCAGCGAAGATCAGCGTGTAGACGGTGAGGAACACCGGCAGAACGCCGTAGCTGAGGAAGGACAGGCAGAGGACGCCGTAGTCCATCGGGACCACCAGCAGCGAACGGATCCAGGACCGGCCGCCGGGGTCCGCCACGGACACCCGGCCGCTCTGGCGCCGGAGTTGTTCGGTCAGGATCATGCCGAAGAACAGGACCGCGGACACGATCGCCGCACCCAGGGGTACCACGAGCCACCACCGGTCCACGGCGCCAAAGCGGTAGAGTCCGACGGCGAGCGCCAGCGGCATCGTGGAGGTCTTGACGGCGTCGACCATGTGGTCCAGCCACTCCCCCGCGGGCGAGCCGCCGCCCCGCATCCTGGCCACCTGGCCGTCGGCCGAATCACAGGCGTAGCCTGCCACGAGGCACAGTGCCACGGCGATGCCCAGCGCGCCGGAGGGCGGGAAGATTATCAGCAGGGCGATCCCGGCGAAGGTAAAGGCCGCGCTGATGGCTGTCACCGCGTTCGGGCTCAGCCCTGCCCGCATCGCGGCCGCGGCCAGGAGCCGTCCCAGCCGGCGGTTGATGTAGCGCGAATACGCAGGTGCGCTGCGCGCGGCGGCTTTCTGGCCGACTGCCAGGGCCCTGACGGTGTCCCAATAGCCGGCGGCGGCACGTTCGACG
Source organism: Arthrobacter sp. P1_C12_2 (assembly GCF_056406415.1). Taxonomy (NCBI): domain Bacteria; kingdom Bacillati; phylum Actinomycetota; class Actinomycetes; order Micrococcales; family Micrococcaceae; genus Arthrobacter; species Arthrobacter sp. P1_C12_2. Next base: position 66,657 of record NZ_JBFUAF010000003.1, read on the forward strand.
TGTGGATCGACGGCAGTCATTGGCCAGCTCCCAGGCTCTGCTGGGCCGAGGCCGAGGGCCGCCGGTAGGCGCCGCGGGCCGAATGCACGCGCAGGCGGGCGAGGTCGTGGCAGAGCTCCTCATAGCCGTCGGTGACGAGGTCCCAGTTGTAGCGGTGCGCGATCAGCCGGGCCTGCTCTCCCCGCGCAGCCACATCGGTGTCGGGGCGCTCGGCGTCCGCGACCAGCCCGGCGACATCCTGCGGGTCCGAAAAATACCGGCCGGAGTGTTCCAAGACTTCACGGTTGAAGCTGACGTCGAACGCGTTGGTCGCCGTTCCGGAGCCGATGGCCCGCAGGAGCGAGGGGTTTGTTCCGCCAACCGAGTGGCCGTGCCAGTACACGAGTGCGTTGGCGTATAGCTGGTCGAGCAGGTCCTGGTCCCAGATCCCGCCGACGAAGCGGACCCGGGCGTCGGCCAAGGCGTGGACGGCGCTCGTGTAGCGGTTCGAGTACGGGGCCGAACCCACGACGATCAGCGGCAGCCGCGCCCCGCTGCGGACGAACCCGTCCACAATCAGGTGGACGTGGTTCTCCGGCTCGAAGCGGGCCACCACCAGATGGTAGCCCTGCGGCGTGAGGTCCAGCTGCCCGAGCTTGTCCGCGTTGCCCTCGGCCAGCAAAGGTGCGCCGTACGCGAGGTAGACAGTGTCGGCGTCGAATTTCTGCCGGTAGTAGGCCTGGATCCCGACGGCGTCGGCGATCAGCGCGTCCGAGAGCTTGACGGCGAGCCGTTCCACGGCCCGGTAGTAGTTCTGGCCGCCTTTGCCCCACTTGGCGCGTTTCCACTCCAGCCCGTCGACGTGGGTGGCCACCGGGATGCCTGCCGCCCGGAAAGCCGGCAGGTAGGGCGCGTTGGCGGCGTTGAAGAGGATTACTGCGTCCGGCCGGCGCCGGAGCAGGTGGGCGACCGACAGACCGGTGTGGCTCAGCGTCTCCAGGGACCGTTTGCGCATCGCCGGGAGGTGGACCAGTTCCATGCCCAGATGCTCGGAGGGCTTGTCGGTGCCGTCCCCCGCGTCACGGCAGTAGACGGTGATGCGGTGGCCGCGTTGCACCAGGCGCTGGCCGATTTCCTCGATCGCGGTTTCAAAGCCGCCGTAGCGGGCCGGGACGCCACGCGTCCCCACCATCGCGACGTGCAGGCCGCTCACCGCCTGGCTCCAAGCCTGAGTTGCGACGGCGAGGCGGACTGGTTGATAAGTTCCAGGGCCGTGCGCAGGGCCGAACTGGACGTGTGGACGGTGTACGGGAAGTAAATGACCTCGACGCCGACGGCGCCAAAGGCCGCCTGCAGCCGGTCGCCTTGCGGCGTGCCTTTCCAGTCGTCGCCCTTGAAGAATACGTTGAAACGCAGTTCTTCCCAGACCTGGAGCTTGTCCGGGACGACTTCTGCGAAGACCTTGTCCACGTAGCCGATGCTGCCGACGATTTCCATCCTCTCGGCGAGGGGGACGAGGGGCAACCTGCCCTTGACCTCCTCAAGGATTTCGTCGGCCACGACCCCGGCAATCAGGTAGTCGCATTGGCTCTTGGCGTGCTTGAGGATGTTCAGATGCCCGATGTGGAAGAGATCAAAAGCCCCCGGGGCATATCCAATTTTGAGACCCATTGTGTTTCTGCTGCCTTCCCGTTTGGCGCCGGCCCAGTACCGGCGTTTTTGTGCGTTTAGTAGGCCCCCACCGGGTGGAGAATGACTCTGAGCGTTCGCCACAGGATCATGATGTCGCCGGTCAGTGACCAGTTCTCCACGTAGTAGAGGTCCCAGCGGACGCTCTCGTCCCAGCCCAAGTTGGACCGGCCGTTGATTTGCCACAGACCCGTGATGCCCGGCTTGATCAGGAGCCGCCGGCTCACATCGCCCTCGTAGCCCTCGACTTCACCGGGCAGCTGCGGCCGTGGCCCCACCAGGCTCATGTCGCCCTTGAGGACGTTCCAGAACTGCGGCAGCTCGTCCAGCGAGTACTTCCTGAGCCAGCGTCCGCAGGTGGTGATCCGGGGATCGTGCTTGAGCTTGAACAGCAGCCCCGCTCCCTCGTTGAGGTCCAGCAGCGCCGCCAGGTCCTGTTCCGCGGTGGTGACCATGGAGCGGAATTTGACCATCTTGAACCGCTCGCCGTTGAGTCCAACCCGTTCCTGGCGGAAGAACACCGGCCCCTTGCTGTCGCGGACGATGATCCAGGCCACGGCGCAAAGCAGGGGTGAGAGGACCAGCAGGGCCGCGGCGGAGGCCACGATGTCAACGAGGCGCTTGAGCGTGTGCTTGTAGCCGGTGAACCGCGGCAGTTCCACGTGCATGAGGGGCAGGCCCTCGACGGGCCGCCAGTGGATCCTGGGGCCGGCGACGTCGGTCAGGCTCGAGGCCAGGACCAGGCCGGCCCGGGTGCCCTCCAGGGCCCACCCCAGCTGCCGGATGGACCGGGTACCGCCCTGGAGCGGCCCGGCCACCACGACGGCGTTCGCCCCTGTTTCGGCGATCTTCCCCGCGACCGAGTCGACGTCGCACAGGACGGGCACCCGCCCGGCGGAGACTTGCAGGTGTTTTTCGCTGTAGCCGGCCGGCAAAGCGGCCCCCACGACTTCGTAGGCGGCCCCTGACACTTTGCCGAACTGCCGGATCACGTACTCGACGTCCGCGGGTTCCCCCACGACGATCACCTTGGAAAGGTAGTGGCCAAAGAGCCTCTGGCGGTTCAGCCAGGCCCGCCACTGCCAGCGATTGACTAACAGCAATAGGGCACCGGCCGGAAGGGCGAGGGCAAAGTGGCTGCGGACCACATCGATGCCCAGGAGGATGACCGTGATCGCGATCCCGCCGAAGACGCCCAGGGTCGCGTCCAGAACCCGCTTGTACTCCTCGGAGCCGATTCCCAGGACCGTCTCTTCGCGGGTGCGGTGCACTTCGAGCGCCAGGACCCAGACCAGGAGGATGGCAACGCTCACGGCCAGGTATGAACCGCCTGCCCCGCCCTTGGTCAGGATGGGCTCGCCTGGTTCGAGGTGGAAGGCGTAGGCGGCTGCGACAGCGATCGCCATAATGGCGGTGTCCGTGAGCCGGAGCCAGCGACGGTAGCGCTTGGCCCAGGACTTGCCTGAGTCCACAAAGGCGGCGTCCACAACGGCGGCCGGAACATCGTGGCCCACGGCCGGGGTGGCGGGCCACGGCTGGCCGAGCGAACCGGCACTCGAGGCCAGCACCGGCGCGGTCCGGCCCGTCAAACGGCTTCCCCGCGCCCGGTACCCCCTGCGGCGCTCGTCGACGGCGCTCATACCGGGTCCGCGCTTCTCATCGGCGCGGACCCGCGAATAGACCGGTTAAGGGAGCCGGCGGCGGCTGGGGGGAGAGCCTCGGTCTCAGAAGGCTCTGACGCCGCCGGCTCCGACCTTGGCGTACGGCTGCCAGTTATGGCACCGTACGATTCCAATGAAGGAGTTCGGTGTAGGGAGGTTACGGCACGACCACCTCTAATGGTGGCAGTGGCTGCTTCAGCAAGCAAGATGGTTTGCAAGACCAAACTTCCCTGCAGGTCATACCCGCGGTCGATTACCGCCCTGAAGTTCCTCATTTTGAGACCTTTGTGAGTTGTTCGTGGGACTGACTTAAGTCAATGCCCGGGACCGGATCTGCACACGAGTAGCGTTTACCCGACTTCTGTCGGCCCACTTGCGGCGGCACTACTTGGGGATACTCCCGCCGGTCCCCCGCGCCACCCGTGCTGTACGCAGGCCGCCGCTGCCGGCGGTCAGGAGGGCAGGGTGCGGGGCTTCAGGTGCCAGGTTCGGGGCTCGGGGCTTCAGGTGCCAGGGTTCAGGGCGCGGCGTTTAGGGCTCGGGGTTCAGGGAGCCGTGGCCCAGCAGGTCCGCGCGCCGGCCGACGCCGAGTTTGGCGAAGATCCGGGACAGGTGCCCCTCCACGGTCCGTTGCGAGACGCAGAGCTCCGAGGCGATCTCGGCATTTGTGGCCCCGCGGGAGACAAGATCCAGGACTTCGGCTTCGCGGCCGGTCAGCGCGGCGCCGTGATCGCTGTGGACGATCTCCAACTGCGCCGACATGCCGGCCTCCACGAGCCGGTGATGGACCCGGCGCTGGACCGCGGTGAGCCTCCACCGGTCCGGGTCATCTTCCAGGATCCGCTCCGCCTGCTGGGCGGCTTCAAGGGCCAGCAGCCCGTGCCCGCCGCCCAGCGCGTCGTCGCTGATGCCAATGAGGTCGGCGGCGTCTGACGCCGATACGGCCAGCGCGTAGGATTCCAGCAGGCGCGCCTCCGGGCCGTCCACTGCCCTGCTGCTCAGGGCCAGGGCCGCGGCCTCGGCCTCCGAGACGTCACCACTGCGGAACGCCAGCCGCCTGATATCGGTTTCAACGCCCCGCAGGCCCTCGTGCAGCGCTTCGTCCGCCAGCCGCGCCAGGGCGGATGCACCGCTCCCGTCCGGGCCGCTCTCGGCTTCCGCCGCCAGACAATACGCCTCTGCCAGCAGGCGGAGGGTTTTGGGCTCCCGGTAGACCGAAAGCCGGAAGGCCAGGCAATGCTGGCTGGCCTCATAGTGCCGGCCGACGGCGGCAGCGGCGTAGGCTGCCACGGCGTGCGCAAACGGCAGCAGGTTCAAGGGGTCGGCGATGGTAAGTTCCTCGACGCCCAGCCGCACTTCCGCCAGGCATTCGCGCATCCTGCCCTGGCGGAGCCGGGAGTATCCGCGCATGAGGTGGAGCATGCCGCCGCTGTACAGCAACCGTCCCGGCTCGCGGGCCGCGTAATCGTCCAGGACCATGCCCAGCCCGTCCCAGTCGCCGGCCCGGATCAGGTTCAGGCAGTGGCGCACCACGAGGTCCTCGAACAACAGGGGAAGGCCCAGGCCCCCGCTGCCGGCGCCGGTCCATGCTTCCCGGTCCAGGCGCAGCCCTGTCCGCAACTGGCCCTGCGCGGTCAGGAGTTCGGCGAGCAGGGAAACGGCCGGGACGCGGATTTCGGGAGGGGTACCGGCGGTGTCGACCAGTTGGCGCAACCCGGTGCCGACGGCCGTGAACCTGCCGTCCCACGTGCGGCCCTGGAGCTCTACGGCCAGTCCCGCAGCGGCGGCCCCGGCCCACAGCCGTTCCTCGGGGGCCCGTCCCGCAGGATTCACGGAAGTCACGGAGTCCCCGGCCGGCGTCGTGGACCCGAGGCGGGCGGCGAGCAGGGCGGCCAGATAGGACGGCCGGCCGGGCAGCACAGGCCGCGCCGACTCCAGGAACACCACAGCGGCCTGCGGGTGCCCGGCAATGTAGTGGGAATAAGCCAGCTGGATCCGGGCCTCGGAGAGGAAGCGGGCGTCCCGGATGGCGCCGGCGGCGCGGGCAGCTGTCGCGGGATCCAGGGCCGTGTTCGCGGCGACAGCGGCGTGGAGCAGCTGGACGGGCGGGATCTCCACGCCGCAGTCCAAGGACCAGCGCAGCCGGTTCAGGTCGGCCCCCGGCACCGCGGCACGTTCTGAGGGAAGTGACAGCACGCTTGAGCGCAGGGCGGAACTGCGGCCTGCCGGGACCCGGTGCCGGATGATCTCGCCAACTATCGGGCTCGCGGGCCGGACGAGCCGGTCGTGCCCGGCGGAGACAGCGATTATTCCTGCCGTGTCCAGCGCATCGACGGCTTTGGGGCCGCTGATCCGCAGGATCTGGGCCAGGGAGAGCGGTCCTGCCAGGGCAACGATCGTGGCCGCGGTCTTTTCCTCCGGTGTCATGGAGCGCAGCTGCCGGTCCACGACGTCGGCGGCCGGAACCTGGGCCATGTCGGGGTTGGCCAGGAGGAACCATACTCCGTGCCGGCAGCCCAGGGCGCCGGTGGTGCGGGCATGCTGGATCAGGGACATCAGCATGAGCGGGTTCCCGTCAGCGGCGTCATGAAACACCGCGCTGACCCACGGTGAGACGTCGGCCCGCAGAACCTGTTCGCACAGCTGGTGGGTCCCGGCCCGGCTGAGCGGGGCCAGATCGAATTTGGCAATAATTCCGTCGTCCCACAGGGAGAGGAATGCTTCCGGGATCATCGGCCCGGGCCGGCAGGTCGCCAGGATGCCCGCCGCGCCGGTCGCCGCGGCCTGCGCGAGTTGCCGGACGGTCCCCTGGTCGAGGCACTGCGCGTCGTCGACGACGAACAGCGGACGGTCCGTCTCAGCTCTCAGGCTGCCGGCCATTGCCTGCACGACGGCGGCGTAGGAGTCGAGCTCTCGGTCGGGAAGCCGGGACAGGTACGGCGCCAGGGCGCCAAAGGGAACGGCGGCGAGGGCCGGTGTGGCCGTCAGCCGAATGAGGTGGCTGCGGGATCCGAGTTCGCGGAGGGCGGCCTTGACGACGGCGGTCTTGCCCGTCCCTGCCCCGCCGACGACGATCGCACCTGAGCGGGTGTCGTCGCGCAGGCAACGCACCAGATCCTTGAGCAGCGTGGACCGCTCGACCAGCGGGGCGGTCTCAGCCAGGCTTTCCATAGCCGGTTCCTGCCGCCCTTTGCCCGTCCTGGAAAGCCGTCCGGGAAGCCGTCCGGATTTTGCCGGGGTCAGCCGAGTCGGGCGCTGTCTGCCGGGGTTGAGATGACATCTTTGAGTTCCGATCGGCTTGCGACATGCAGCTTCGAATACACCTGATAGAGGTGTCCCTCCACGGTGCGGACCGATACGTGCATCTGTTCCGCGATCTTGCGGTTCGACGTGCCGGCAGCGGCCCGGACCGCCACCTCGCATTCCCTCGCCGTCAGGGTTGAGGTAGTGAGCGAGTGCAGACCGTTCTTCGGACTGCCGAACCTGTCATCGAGTGACTGTTGCGCCCGCTGGGCGATCCGCAGCGCGATCCGGTTGCCGGCGTCGTTCGCGCAGCTGACGGCCTTCCGGGCCGCATCCCGGGCGAAAACGGCGTTGCCGGACGCGTCAGCGTCCTTGGAGGCCCCCAGTAAGAGTTCGCTGTCGGCCTCCCGCATGCCCTCGGCCAGTCGCGAGCACAGGGCCGCGAATTGCCCCGTCACCCGGCCGCCGAGGCTGCCGAGCTTGTGGCCCATCTGGCGGTCTCCCAACCTGGTGGCGGCGGCCTGGAACAGGAGCGCCGGGGCAGCGGCCGATTCCGTGTCGTTCTCCGCCTCGGCTGCGAGGGCGCGGATGGATGCTGCCCGCTGACCGAGCTCGGCCTGGGCCGAGAGTTCGAAATAGCGTGTGAGCCGTTCCGGCAGCCAGGCCGCCGGCGGCCGCGGCTGGTCCAGCTCGCCCAGCAGGAGGCCTGCCATGTCTTCTTCGCCCTGAAGCGCGGCGGCATAGGCACAGACTGCTGTGGCCAGGCCGATCAAGGCATCGGGGTCCTGGGCCCGGAGCTGCCACCTGCCGGCCTGAAGCCGGGACAGGGCGTCGTCCAGGTGCCCGGCGTGCAGATCAATGACGCCGTGCCCGATCTCGAACATCCCGCCGAGCCGGGTCTGGGGCTCGGCGCCGCCATAGGTCTCGTCAAGATAGGCGGAGGCCTCCCGGAACTTTGCCGAGAGCAGCAGGAGCAGCAGGAACCTGCCCCTGACCTCACGGACTGCCCGGTCCGTGACGTGGACGTTGGCTGCGGCCGCCAGGACCTGCTTGCCCAGGGCCATGGCCGGCACGACGTTGCCGGTGACGGCCAGGGCCTCGCAGCGCACGCTGGCGGCCACGATGCGCAGTTCGCTGCCCAAGTCCGTCGTGTCCACGTCCTCGGTCGCGGCCAAGACGTCGGCGTAGCGCCCCTGGAATGCGGCGAGCTCGGCCTCGGCGAGGCGCAGCTGCTCGCGGGCCGTTCCCACCGCGTCGCTGTGCTGCTCCGGTTCCGTGGCCAGCCGCTCTGCGAGCTCCCGCAGCGGCGCCTGGGGATCGGTTCCAGGTGCCGGGCTGCGCTTTTCCAGCTCGGCCCGCAGGAGCTGCAAAGCCGTCCACTCGGTCAGCGGAAGCTCCCGGCAGGCGGCGTCATCCAGCGCCTCCAGGACCCGGCGCGCGGACTCCACGTTGTTCACCAGCAGGTGGGCATTCACCGATTCGATGGCGGTCAGGACGGCGGGTTCGCTTCCTTCGGCCTCCTGGATGAACCGCAGGGCGGCCGCGGGGTCCGAGTCGCTGTTCGCGGTGTGGGCCGCGGCCAGAGCCACCTGCGGGCGCACCTGCTCTCCGCAATCCAGCGCCCAGGCGACACCCGTCGCGCCGCCGGCGTCCAGGGCGCCTGACTCCTGGAGCACGGCCGTGAGCCGGCGGCGGAGTTCGGCGCTGCGGCCGGGCGGGACCACGCTGGCGACGATTCCTGCCGTCACGGGGTTGGCGACGCTGACCATCGGCGGATGCTCGTGGGTGACACGGATCAAAGCCCGTTCCTGGAGCGCGTCCATGTCTTGGGGGTTGGCGATGAGCATGAGGGTCTGCAGCGGGACCGCGCCGGCAAGTGCCAGCAGTTCAAAGACGTCCCGCTGGCCGGTGCCAAGCCGGTTGAGGCGTGCCTTCACGACATCCCGGATCTCGCCGGTCAGGGCAATGGGGCCGGTGCCCAGGAACCATGCGCCGTCCTGGCGGACCACGGTGCCCAGCTTGATCTGTTCGCGGGCGAGGGAATGGAGGAACAGGGCGTTGCCCCCGCTCGCGCTCCAGAGCGCCCGGGCGGCGGTCAGGGAGAACCGGCCGCCGTATTCGTGATGCAGGGTGGCTGCCGTTTCGGCGAAGTCGAACGGTCCGAGGTCCACCCGCTGTAGCAGGTCATCCTTCCACAGGCCCATGATGTCGCCGCCGACGTGGGGCATGTCCACACACGCCGCCAGCAGGGTGACATGGGCCCCTGCGCTCAACTGGGCCACCATCATGCTCGAGAGCTCGTCGAGGTCATGGGCGTTGTCTACGAACAGGATGATCCGCCGCCCCTCGGATTTGTTGTGGAGCAGCTGGGTCAGTCCGCGCAGCACCATCAGCGGGTGCTCAAGGTGGGAGGCGTCGAGGTCGTTGAGCAGGACGCTCAGCGCCCCGTACGGAAGCTTGGAGGAAATGGAGCTGCCCCTGACCTGGACTACCAGGTACTCGTCACCGAGCTGCTCAATGGCGCGCTGGGCGATAAAGGACTTGCCGGCCCCGTGGTCGCCCACGAGTACTATGCCGCAGCCCGAACCCGACGTCAGGGTCTCAACGATGTCGGCAACGAGCTGCTGGCGGGTAAAGGGCTTGTCTTTATTTCGGCCGTATCCGTTTCTTGTCGCCGGAAACATAGCCTCTGTCTGGCCGCTGCCCGCAGGCAAGCCGGCGTCTTGCTGGAACATATGAGAGACCTTCGCAATCAAAGTGTGAGCGGTGATACCTCTACGGTAGGTACTACGCGTATTTTCGGGATGCGTAAGTAGTACTCGATTACGCACCGAGTATTTGGCCCGCCCTACGTAGCTGTACTCAGTTGGACCCGCACCGCCGCAGGGCCCAAACCAAGTAGTCGGAGTCCCGCTTCACGTGTCCCTGACCGTAGCGTTTCCGGGACCGGAAAATCGGCCCACGTCAGGGCCGGATTGCCGTCCCACGCGATCCTGGGCCGCCCTCAAACCGGCCGTTGCCGCTAGCGTCCGCCGATGCCGGGCAGCTGTTCACGGCCCTTGACGTTGAGCTTGGCGTAGCTGCGGTAGAGGTGGCCTTCCACCGTGCGCACGGACACCTGGAGTTCGGCAGCAATCTGCCGGTCGGTGAGGCCGCGTACAGCCAGTGCCACAATGTCCCGCTCGCGGCGGGTCAGTATGCCGAGCGAATCATCGCTCTTGGCCGCGTCCTCACCGGGGAGGTCGTCGGCCCGGTCCAGGCACCGCTTCCGCTGGGAGTTCGCCATGCGCTCGCGCAGGGTGTCGCCCGCGGCCCGGTAGGCGTGCGCCGCGGCGTCGTAGGCCAGGGCGGCAAAGGTCCACAGCTCCGCCGTTTCACAGGTTTTCGCGGCCTCAAGGTGGTCTGCGGCGTTGTCCGTGCTGATGGCCGCGGCGTAGGCGCAGATCGCGGCGGGGCGTGGGCCCTCAAGCCCGGCCCGGAGTTCGAGCAGTCTCGGCGCCGAGTCTGTGTCCCCCAGTTCGAGGCAAAAGGCCAGCGCGTCCAGTTCGAGGCCGGGGGTGTCCATGTCCGGGTCCGGGCGGCCGAGCCGTTTCAGTTCCGCGATGGCGCCGGGGTAGTTACCGAGCCGGGCTTTTCCATAGACCACGGCCATGGCGGCCAGCGAGTGCATGTACCGCGGCAAGGCCGCGGGTGCGGCCTCGAAGTCGGCGAGGAGAAGTTCCGCTTTCGTCTGGGCACCGACTTCGGCGGCCGCAGCGAAGGCCATGGCCGCCGTGAGGGCGAACAGCTGCTGGGGGTCGGTCAACCGCAGGGCTTCGAGCGCGGCACTGAGGGTGTTCAGGGCCTGGGCGGCCTTGCCCTGGTAGAGCAGGACGATGCCGTGGGCCGCGTGGACTCCCCCGCCGAAGGAAATCAAGTTGGGCCCGGATCCGGCGACAAAGCCGGTCAGGAGGTTTTCCGCTCCCTGCCAGTCCCCGGAGTGGATCGCGGCGGCGGCGGAACGGACCACGAGGAAGTCGGTGAGGAAGTAGAGCTCATCGTGGTCGGCTCCGGCGGCCTCGATTGCCCGGGACATCATGGCGAGGGCGCTCAGTCCCTTGCCGCCGGCGAGGAGCCGGTCAGCGTCGTGGCAGAGCCGGAACGCCTTTGCGAGGGTGTTCGCCGGCCCGGTATCGGCGGCTGCCTCCCCGACGGCTGCTTCCGCCGCGGCAGGGGCCGCCGCGTACTCGCCCGCCAGCGCCAGGACCATGGCTTCCATCGTGTCCAGGCGCTCTTGCGTGGCACGCTGAATGGCCTCGGCGTCGTCCGGCCGGGCCACGGCGAGGCGTTCGGCCGCACGTCCGAGTACCTGGGCCCGCTTCATGATCTCCGCCGGCGGGTGGCCCAGCGCCGACATCACCGCAGCCCACAGGAGCGATCCGACCAGCAGGCCGGGGATGTTGTTTCCCTGGCCGAAATCGGCGTCGAGGATGTCCCGGGCCGCGGCGTAGTCGGAGGCGTTGTAGCGCGTCCGTGCTATCACGGCACGGGCCGCCATCTGCAGTTCCGGGTTCTTGACGAGGGCGGCGGCCTTGCGGGCGAACTCATCCTCGTAAAGGCGGCTGGCCAGCACGGCGGCCCTCAGGAGCTGCCGGTCCTCGACCTCCGCGCCGCATTCGATCGACCAGCTCACGTGGCGCAGCAGTCCTTCAGCCGACGTCGGCTCGCTGTCCATCTTGCGCAGCAGGCTCTGCCTAAGCTGCAGGCTCCTCGCCGGCGAGATCAGGTTCCGCAGGGTGTCGCCGTAGACGGTGTGCCACAACCGCAACTCACCCGAGCCGGTATCCGTCACGCGGATCAGTTCGCTGTCGATCAGCGATCCCACGGCCGCCTCGCCGGCCACAGACTCGATGAGTTCCCGGGACACGGGTTCGGCCAGCGCGACCAGGTTCAGGACCTGCCGTTCTTCCGGCGAGCGCAGCAGCAGCTGGCGGCGCACGACGTCGGTCAGCCGGTCGCCGTGGCTGTTGAGGTGCCGGCTGAACAGCCAGACACCGTTGCGCCGCAACAGCGTTCCGTCGTTTTTGGCGTCGTCGAGGAGCCCGTTGAGGAGCATGGGGTTGCCGCCGGAGGCCTCCCAGAGGATCTCGGCGACGTTCGGCAGCACTTGCGAGCCGAGCTCGCCCTCCAGCATCTCTGTGGTCTGCGCGAGGGTGAGCGGGCGCAGGTCGTGCCGTTCGGCGATGCCTTCAAACCAGAGTTGCAGGAGCGGTTCCGGCAGTCCGGGCCGGGCGGCCGCACCCACGAGCAGTTTCGCCCAGCCGGCCGCTGCCAGCTCCGCCAGGATCCCGGCCGTCGCCTCGTCGAGGTCGTGGGCGTCGTCGACGACGAGCAGCAGGGGCTTCTGGGTGGCGCGCTTCTGCTCTTCCAGATGCGCCCACAGCGTCCTCAGCACGGCCAGCTGCGATGTTGCCTCCTGGACCGGCAGTCCGACGATGAAGGGGCCAAGGACACCGTAGGGCACCTTGGTCAGCGACGCGCTGCCGTGGATGGGTACCGGCGTCACTTCGGAGCCCAGCTCCCCGACAACGGCATCGATGAGCCTGGATTTGCCCATCCCGCTGTCGCCAAGGACAAACACGGCCACATGGCTGCCGCCCTGGAGGGCCTCCACCGCCGACGTCAAATCTTCCGATCTGCCGGTCAAGGCGCGGGTCGGCGCTGTGCCGGGGTTTCCCGCCGGCCCCCTAGATGAGTCCAAGCAGATCACTTCGCGATGAAACGCCGAGCTTCGTGAACACCTGGTACAGGTGGCCCTCCACAGTCCTGACGGAAATGCCCACTTCCAGGGCGATGTCCTTGTTGGAGACCCCGTTGCCGGCAAGTGTGGCGATTTGCCGCTCCCTCTCCGTCAGCAGCGGACCCTTGTTGCGCGGCATGACGGGCAGTGCCGGAACTGACTCCGAGAGGCTCTCAAGCATGCTGTACGCGGCGTTGGCGCTGGCGGTCAGCCCGGCGCCCTTCGCGTAGTCGAAAGCGAGAGCCGCGCACCGGGCCTGGACGGCGTCCAGTTCGAGGCTCGCGGCCTGCCCGGCGGCTTCAAGCATGATCGCTGCGTCCTTCTTCCGGCTACCGACGGCGATGGTGCGGGACAGCTCGGCAAGCGGTCCCTGCCGCAGCCCTGCGAGTTCCTCCATGAACAGATAGTCCTTGACGGTTCCGTTGACGGTGGCCCCCAACATGCAGATGCCGGCCAGGGTGTGGCGGCCCTTCCGGAAATGTGCCTCCGCGGACCGTACCAGCCGGTCCTTGGCCTCGGGGTCACCGAGCCACCGCGACGCCATATCCATGCAAAACTCCGTGGAACTGCCGACGGTGAAGCGGGCCGGGCCGTCAGCCGAGCGGGCCCGGTCCAGGTAGATCGTGGCCTGGACCGAGTTGCCGGTCTGGGCGTAGGCAAAGGCAGTGGCGGCGTAGGCCTGGCGCAGGGACTGCAGGCTCGCCCGGACTTCCAGCTGGGCGATAGCGGCCAGCAACGGGTCAAGTGCCATATAGCCGCGGCCGGCATAGACATAGGCGAGCCCGACGGCGAGGTCGGTTGCGGCGCTGCCGGAATGCAGTCCGTGCCCCGCCCGGCCGCTCGCGTCCTTGAGCATGTCGATGGCCTGGCGCCACAAGCCGGAGAGCAGCAGCACGTTGAAGGAGCGCCAGGCGAAGTTTTCGCGGATGCGCGGCACATTGGACCATTCGCCCAGCTGTCCGCCGATCTCCCGCATGAGTTTGCGGGCATCGAGTTCGTGGCCGGTCATGCACCAGGCTTCCATCAGGATGATGGCCGATCTGAGCCGGTGCACGGGATCGGCGCCCGGGACATCCGTGGTGGCCGCGGTGGTGAGCCGCCCCATCATGGGCTCGAAATCCCCGATGAAGGAGAAGTAGTTGAACTCGCACAGATCCAGGCACAGCCCAGCCCGGGCAAGTGCCGCCGGCGCGGGGGGCGTCTCGTCCAGGCTGAGGTCCTGGAGCCGGACCCTGGCCTGCCGGAGCAGCTCGGGGACCTGGCCGGAACGGTCGTCCAGCCAGGCCATGCAGTCAGCCTTCGCCGCGATGAATTCAGCAAAGTGCTCGGCCGTGAGGTCCTTGACCTGCCGTTCGGAGACATCGTCCAGCGCGGACATGGCTTGCAGCGGCAGACCGAGTTGGAGGTAGGCGGCCGATTTCTGGAGCTGCCCCTCTGCCCATTCAGCGTCCGCGGGCGAGAGGCTGCCAGCGCATTTGAGGGCAAACTTCGGATCGAAGAGCTTGACGGCGGCGCTGGCAGCCGCCACGGCGTGGGCGGGTGCCAGCTGGGCGTTGCAGTCGTGGGTCCACGCCGCGTAGGCCAGCAGGTCCTCGACCGTCAGCTCGTCCAGTTCATGTTCCTGGTGCCCGGGGACCTTGTCCCGGAGCTCCAGCCTGCGCTCTACGCTGAGCCAGTTGCGGACAATGTCGCCGAGGTAACGGTCACCCAGCGTCACAAGGTGCCGGTCCGTGCGGTCGACCACGATCTGGCCGGCCTCTTCCATGTCGGCGATAATACTGGGGCTGTACATCCTGGCGAGCCGGGACAGGGGCAGCGTCCGCGCGCAGGAGAGGACGTCGATGACCTCCCTGGCCTCGGGCGTTTCCCTGGCATACCTGGCCCGGACAATATCCTCCAGCGCCGTCCGGCCATCCAGCACGACCTCATCGAGCAGTGTCCACACGGATCCGGACAGGACAAGGTTTCCGCGCTCGATCTGTTCGGAGACGACGGCCTGCAGGAGCGTGGGGCTGCCGCCGACCAGCTGGTGCAGCTGGCTGGCCAGGGCGGTCGAGACCCGATGGCCCAACGCTGACTGCAGGACCTCCAGCGTCTCGAGTTCGGTCAGGTTGGCGAGCCGGACCTCGGCAAGCTGGCCCGAGGTGATGAGCCAGTAGAAGTCGGGCGGAAGGTCTGTGGTGCGCTGGGCAGTTGCGATCAGCCGGGCGGTCCGAGTCTGCAGCAGGTTCAGCAGGACCCCGGTACTGAGTTCGTCGAGGGACCCGGCGTTGTCCAGCAGGATCACGCACTGGCGGCCGGCGGCGTCGTCCCGGATCAGCGAGGTAATGCCGTGCAGGATGGCGGTCGGAGAGCCCAGGGAACTCTGCGGAAGTCGCGCCAGGGTGAAAGCGAGGCAACCGTAAGGTGTGGCCGAACCGGGCCCTGAACTGCGCAGCTGGATGGTGTACACCTCGGGGCCGAATCCCGCGAGAGCGGTCCGGCCGACAAGTGTCTTGCCCACGCCGCGGTCGCCCGTGATGACGACGCCCATCCGGTCCTGGGCCAGCAGTTCGCTGCGGACCCGCTCAGCATCAGCGTTGCGCGCCAAACCGGACCAGCCGTGTCTCGCGACCTGGCCGGCAGCATGTTCTTCTTCGGCGGGTGCCAATGTAGTGGAAACATTCCCCCAGCCCAGCGAATCCCTCGACATGTAGTTTCCTTCGTACCGCTTTGCAGACAGCAACCCCGGACTGCCCACTTAGAAGTAGCGTATCCCTATCCCCCGACATGAGAGTAGACAGATCATAGCCGGAATGCCGAAAGCTTGGAAAGGAAACCCGTAACGCGGATGCAACTAAACCGTCCGGCGCCTCCCGCGGGCCCCTGCCTGCCGGGCCGGCGGGCACTTTGGCTGCGTTAATTTGCCGGCGTTTAGTTTGGCAGCGTTTGTGTTGAGGGTGCGTTAGGGGGTCTTGGCGGGGTGGAACTTTTGTTGGGCGGCGGGCAGACCGTCCCTGACCAGGACTTCTACGGCGTCGGCCGCTGAATCGATGAGGAAGGGCAGTTCCTTCTTCTCCGGGCCGGAAAAATCGCGCAGGACGAAGTCCGCGGTCTCCATCCGGCCGGGCGGACGCCCGACACCCACCCGCACGCGAAGGTAGTCCTTGGTGGCCAGGGCCTTGGAGATGTCCCGCAGTCCGTTGTGGCCGCCCTCGCCGCCGCCGATCTTGAGCCGCACGGTGTCGAAGGGAATGTCGATCTCGTCATGGACGGCGATGACATGGGCCGGATCGATCCCGTAGAACTGGGCCAGGGCCGAGACCGGGCCGCCGGAGACGTTCATGTAGGACAGCGGCTTGGCCAGCACGATGCGGGGGCCGCCGATGCCCAGGCGCCCTTCGAGGACCTGGGCACGCGATTTGTGTGACTTGAAGCCGCCGCCGACGCGCGAGGCGAGTTCGTCCAGGACCATCTGGCCGACGTTGTGCCGGTTGTGGCTGTACTCGGATCCGGGGTTGCCAAGGCCTACGATCAGCCAGGTGTCGGTCATGGATCAGTCCTTCGGTGGGACGCGGCAGGTGGGATGCGGCCGGCGGGGCGGGTCAGGTGGGACGGTCAAACAGGGCAGCCGACTCCGGGGCGGCGTACGGCGCGGGATACGACGGCATCAGAGACGACGGCGGCCGGGCCCCTGAGGGACCCGGCCGCCGGCAAATTCGCCGGAATTACTCGGCTGCTGCTTCGCCTGACGGGGCAGCTGCTTCGCCCTCTTCGCCCTCTTCGACGTTTTCGGTGGCCTCGGAGATGTTGACGACGAGTGCTTCGGGGTCGGCCAGCAGGGTGGAGCCCTTCGGCAGGACGAGGTCGGAAGCGTGGATGTGCTCGCCGGCGCTACGGCCTTCGATGCTGACCTCGATGGCGGTCGGCAGGTGGGTTGCCTCGGCCTCGACGGAAACGACCGTCATTTCCAGGTTGTGCACGTTGCCCGGAGCCAGCTCGCCGCTGAGGTGCACGGGAACGTCAACGGTGACCTTCTCGCCGGTGCGGACGGTCAGCAGGTCGAGGTGCTCGATGATCTGCTTGATCGGGTTGCGCTGGATGTCCTTGACGAGGGCCAGGTGCTGCTCGCCGTCGATATCCAGGGTCAACAGGGCGTTGGCGGTGCGGACGGCCAGGGTGGTGGCCTTCGCCGGCAGCGTGATGTGGATCGGCTCGGCGCCGTGGCCGTAGATGACGGCCGGGATCAGGTGTGCCATGCGGGCGCGGCGGGCGAAGCCCTTGCCGAATTCGGTGCGGACTTCTGCTGCGAGCTTCTGCTCAGACATGGATATCTCCTCGTGGGATTTCAAGCTGTGGGACTAAACGGTATTCAGCAAGGGCGGAGGTCTGTTTACGACCTTCAACGCCGGGCTGCCGTGCAGCTGCCCTTCAGAAGGAGATTCAGACCCAGTCGATCACGGAGACCAGCAGTCCGGTTCACCGATTAATTTTCCATTAATACGGATTACCGGCGCTCTCCCTCGCCAAGGTTTCGGTACAAGGCTACCAGCGCAGGGCCCGGTTTCTGAAACCGGGCCCTGCGCCGGCCGGCTCAGGCCTGGCCGTCGAACAGGCTGGTGACGGAGCCGTCGTCGAACACTTCACGGATGGCGCGGGCGATCAGCGGCGCGATGGACAGCACGGTCAGCTGCGGGAAGCGCTTGTCAGCGGTGATCGGCAGCGTGTTGGTGACCACCACTTCGCGGGCGCCGGACTCGGACAGCCGGCGGGCTGCCGGATCGGAGAACACGGCATGGGTCGCGGCGATGATGACATCCTTGGCGCCGGCGTTCTTGAGCACCTGGACGGCGCCGGAGATGGTTCCGCCGGTGTCGATCATGTCGTCGATCAGGACACAGGTGCGGCCTTCGATCTGGCCCACGACCGTCTTGGAGACGGCCTGGTTGGGCACGGTGAGGTCCCGGCTCTTGTGCACGAAGGCCAGCGGCGCGCCGCCGAGGCGCTCGGCCCACTGCTCGGCGACGCGGACGCGGCCGGTGTCCGGGGAGACGACCGTGACCTTGTCCGAGCCGACGCGGGTGCGGATGTAGTCGGCCAGGAGCGGAATGGCCATGAGGTGGTCGACGGGGCCGTCGAAGAAGCCCTGGATCTGGGAGGTGTGCAGGTCCACGCTCATGATGCGGTCGGCGCCGGCGGTCTTGTACAGATCGGCGACAAGGCGGGCCGAGATCGGCTCGCGGCCGCGGCCCTTCTTGTCCTGCCGGGCGTATGGGTAGAACGGGGACACGACGGTGATGCGCTTGGCGGAGGCCCGCTTGAGCGAATCGATCATGATCAGCTGTTCCATGAGCCAGTTGTTCAGCGGGGCCGGGTGGGCCTGGATCACGAAGGCATCGGTCCCCCGGACGCTCTCGCCGGCCCGCACGTAGATCTCGCCGTTGGCGAAGTCGTAGGCGTCCAGGGGCAGTAGTTCGGTGCCCAGCTCCTTCGCGATCTCCTTGGCCAGCTCAGGGTGCGCGCGCCCCGCGGCGAGCACCAGCTTCTTCTCGCCGTGTGCCGTAATTTCGCTCATGATTGCTAGCCCTCTTCTGTCGGTGCCGGAGTAGTGGAGGATATTGGGGCGGCGCCCGCGGCGGCTGTATCGACCGCGGCGGCGGATTGGACCAATGCGGACTCGGCCAGTGCGGCGGAGACGGAACCGGGGCGGTTGGCCGCAACCCAGCCCTCCGAGTTCCGCTGCCTGGCCATGGTGACCGCGAGGGCGCCGGCCGGGACGTCCTGGCGGATGATCGCGCCGGCGCCGCTGTAGGCGCCGTCGCCCACGCGCACGGGGGCCACGAACACGGTGTTGGAACCGGTGCGCACACCCGAGCCGATCACTGTGCGGTGCTTCTTCTCGCCGTCGTAGTTGGCCGTAATGTTGCCGCAGCCGATGTTGGTGTCCTCGCCGATTTCCGCGTCCCCGGCGTAGCCGAGGTGGGACAGCTTGGAGCCGCGGCCGATCGTGACGTTCTTGGTTTCGTAGAATGCGCCGATCTTGCCGGTCTCGCCCAGGACGGTGCCGGGGCGCAGGTAGGTGAAGGGGCCCACGCTGGCGCGCGCCCCGATGGTGGAGCCGGAGCCGTGGGTGCGGATCACCGTGGCGCCCGCTCCCACCGTGACGTCGGTCAGCGTGGTGTCCGGGCCGACGACGGCGTCGCGCGCCMCCGTGGTGGCGCCGTGCAGCTGGGTGTTGGGCAGGAGCCGGACGTCCTCGTCGAGCGTCACCGTGGCGTCGATCCACGTGGTGGCGGGATCCACGACGGTCACGCCGGCGCGCATCCAGGCCTCGACAGTGCGGCGGTTGTGTTCGGCGCCGAGCGCCGAGAGCTGGACGCGGTCGTTGGCGCCCTCCACCTGCCAGCGGTCCTCGGTGACGACGGCGGCAACGCGGCCGCCCGCGGCGCGGGCCAGGGCCAGGACATCGGTGAGGTACTTTTCGCCCTGGACGTTGTCCGTGGTGACGTGGACAAGCGCGTCGCGCAGCACGGCGGCGTCGAAAGCGTAGATGCCGGAGTTGACCTCACGGATATCGCGTTCGGCGCTGGTGGCGTCCTTGTGCTCGCGGATTCCCGTGACGGTTCCGTCCTCTGCGCGGAGGATTCGTCCGTAGCCGGTGGCGTCCTCGAGCACCGCAGTGAGCACCGTGACGGCGTTGCCCTCGGCCTCGTGGGCGGCGACGAGCTCGGCGAGCAGGCCGCCGGTGAGCAGGGGGACGTCGCCGTAAGTGACCACGACCGTTCCGCTCAGCGAATCGTGGAGGTCGAGCGTATCGAGCGCTTCCAGTGCCGCTTCGACCGCGCGGCCAGTGCCCGGCACATCATCCTGGTCCACGATTAGGGCTTGCGGATCGAGGGCGGAGACGTGGGCGGCCACGAGGTCGCGTTCATGGCGGACCACGAGGGCCAGCTCGCGGGGGTTAATGCTGCGGGCCGCCTGGAGCGCGTGGCCGACCAGGGAGCGGCCGCCGATCTCATGGAGAATCTTGGGGGTACGGGATTTCATCCGGGTACCGGCCCCTGCAGCTAGGACGATCACGGCGGCTGGGCCAGTATTCTCGGGGCTCACGTATTGGCTCTCCTTGCTTGGTTGCGCAGTGTGTCTCGCCAAGTTCCGCCCATAGGACTCGAACCTATACTCCACGGCTCCAAAGGCCGGGGTGCTGCCATTACACCAGAGCGGACCGTGCACAGGCATGACCTGTGGCACGAGAATCAATTCTGCCACGAAGGTTGATGCTCGTGCGACTCAGCGCCGCGGAAGGGCGGCGGGCAGGTGCTCGCCTGTTGCCGCGGGGACATGCCCAGTGTTGGTCCCGAGCAATGGACATAATGTCAACATGCCCATCCCTGGCCCGCGCGGTAGGACATGTCCTGTGGGATATCAGACCTGCGAGGAACATGCTCATCCCTGGCCTGCGCCGTAGGACATGGCCCCCGGGTTTCCAGGGCTCCAAGGGACATGCTCATCCCTGGCCTGCGCCGAGGGACATGCCCATCGTGGCCCGCGCGGTAGGACATGTCCCGCGGGTTTCCAAGGCTCCGAGGGACATGCCCATCCTTGGCCGAGGGACATGTCCCGCGGGTTTCCAGGGCTCCGAGGGACATGCCCAGTGTTGGTCCCGAGCAATGGACATAATGCCAATATGCCCATCCCTGGCCTGCCCCGAGGGACATGTCCAGCAGGTATTCAGACCTGCAGGGGACATGCCCAGCGGTGCCTGAACACACTGGGCATGTCCCGGGTAGGCCAGGAGGCTACTCCCCCAGCACTTCCAGGGCCTCGAGCCATTCGAGTTCGAGGGCTTCGCGTTCCCCGGCGAGTTCCTGGAGTTTCGCGTTGAGCCCGGCGAGCTGGTCGAACTTGCTGGCATCCCCGGCCCCGGCTGTCATCTGGGCGTGGATCTTGTCTTCCTGCTGCTTGAGTTTGCCCAGCTGGCGATCGATCCGGTTCTTGGCCTTGCGGGCGTCGCGCTTTTCGGCCTCCGAAGGACCGGCGACGGCGGGCGCGGAGCCTCCGCCGGCCGAGGTGACGGGGTTCCCGCCGCCGGTGATCGTGGAGCCGGCCAGCGCCCCTTCCCGCAGTTCAAGGTACTGGTCCACGCCGCGCGGCAGGGCGCGGATCTTGCCGTCGCCAAGGAGCGCCATCTGGTGGTCCGTGACGCGCTCGAGCAGATACCGGTCGTGGCTGACCACAACGAGCGTGCCGGGCCAGCCGTCGAGCACATCTTCGACGGCGGCGAGGGTATCGGTGTCGAGGTCGTTGGTCGGTTCGTCAAGCATCAGCACGTTCGGCTCCCCCACGAGCAGGCGCAGGAGCTGCAGCCGCCGGCGTTCGCCACCGGAGAGGTCCTTGACCGGGGTCCACTGCTTCTCGTTGGTGAAGCCAAGCTGCTCCACGAGCTGGCCGGCGGTGAATTCCTTGCCGCCGACGTTGAAGGAGCGCTTTTCCCGCTCGATCACTTCGATCACGCGCAGGTCCGAGACGTCGTCGAGTTCCTTGACCTCCTGGGTCAGGACCGCGGTGACCACCGTCTTGCCGCGCTTGACCTTCCCGGAGCTGGGCTGGATCTCGCCGTTGAGGAGCTTCAGCAGGGTGGTCTTGCCGGCACCGTTGACGCCCACGAGGCCCAGCCGTTCACCGGGAGCAAGGCGCAGCGTGATGTTGTCGAAGAGCTTCTGCCCGGCGTCGCCCCCGAGGAAGTCCAGTGAGACGTGCTCGAGGTCCAGGACGTCCTTGCCGAGCCGGGCGGTGGCCATCTTGCTCAGCGCCGTCGAGTCGCGCGGCTCGGGGACGTCGGCGATCAGGGCGTTTGCCGCCTCGATCCGGAACTTGGGCTTGGCCGTGCGGGCCGGGGCGCCGCGCCGGAGCCAGGCGAGCTCCTTCTTCACCAGCTGCTGGCGTTTGCTCTCCACCACGGAAGCGGAGCGGTCACGTTCGGCGCGGGCCAGCACATAGGCGGCGTAGCCGCCGTCGAACGGGTCCATGATGCCGTCGTGGATTTCCCAGGTCGTGGTGCAGACTTCATCGAGGAACCAGCGGTCGTGGGTGACCACGAGGAAGGCGCCCTGGTTGGCCCGCCAGCGGGTCTTCAGGTGCCGGGACAGCCACGCRACGCCCTCGACGTCGAGGTGGTTGGTGGGCTCGTCGAGCATGATGACGTCGTGGTCCTCGATCAGCAGCTTGGCCAGCGCCACACGCCGCTTCTGCCCGCCGGAGAGCGCATGGACGTTGGCGTGCCAGTCGACGTCGGACACGAGGCCGCCCATGACTTCGCGGATCTGGGGATTGCGGGCCCACTCGTAGTCGGCCTGGTCCCCCACGATCGCGGCGCCGACGGTGAGGTCGCCGTCGAGCACGTCGCTCTGGTCCAGGTAGCCGATGTTGACCTCGCTGCGCTTGGTCACCCGGCCGCTGTCCGGGGTGGAACGCATGGCCAGCAGCCGCATGAGGGTCGACTTGCCGTCACCGTTGCGGCCCACCATGCCGATCCGGTCGCCCTCTTCAAGGCCGAGGGTAATGCCGTTGAGGACGGTACGGGTTGCATACGAGACAGTGAGGTTCTCGCCGCCGAGCAGGTGTGCCACTGGGAACTGCTTTCTTAGGTGTATCGGTGAAGTGATGCTGTGAAGTCATGAGATGC
This sequence comes from Arthrobacter sp. P1_C12_2, assembly GCF_056406415.1. Lineage (NCBI taxonomy): Bacteria > Bacillati > Actinomycetota > Actinomycetes > Micrococcales > Micrococcaceae > Arthrobacter > Arthrobacter sp. P1_C12_2. Next base: position 88,672 of record NZ_JBFUAF010000003.1, read on the forward strand.
GGTGCGTCAAAAGCTCCTAAAGGAGCGTATCGGAGATGATGCGGGCCCCGTGCACCGGGCCGTGCACCGCCATGGCGTCGAAGCTGTGATGGCGGAGCTCTTCGGCGAGTCCGGCGGCCGCGGCCGGGCTGTGCGCGAGGAACGCGACAGTGGGTCCGGAGCCGGAGACGATGCCTGCGATCGCGCCGCAGGCCTCGCCACGGCCCAGAGTCTCGCGCAGGCCCGGGGCCAGTTCGATCGAGGCGCGCTGGAGGTCGTTGACCAGGACGCGGCTCAGGGCGTCGGCGTCGCCGCTGCGCAGTGCCGTGAGCACGCCGGGATCCACGGCGTCGGGTTCGTCCACCGCCACGCCCTCGGCCGCGCGCAGACGGTCCAGGGTGCGGTAGACCTCCGGGGTGGGCAGGCCGAAGTCCGCGGCGACCAGGACCCAGTCCGTCTGGGCCTTGACCAGGGCCGGCGAGAGGTCATCGCCCAGGCCCAGTCCGACGGCGGTGCCGCCCAGCAGCGCGAAGGGAACGTCGGCGCCGAGCTCGGCGGCCAGGTGGGCCAGCTCATCGCGGGACAGCCCGCTGTTCCACAACGCGTCGCAGGCCAGCAGGGTTGCGGCGGCGTCGGCCGACCCGCCGCCCATGCCGCCCGCCACAGGGACCCGTTTGGTGATCTCCAGGTGGACCCCGGTGGAGTGTTCCGAGACGTCAGCCATGATGGCTGCGGCCTTGTACGCCAGGTTGCGGTGATCGAGCGGAATGTCCACCCCATCAAGGTCCACGGTGCTCGCATCGCTGATGCTGACGGTGATCTCGCCGGTATCGGTGCTGGTGGCGGCAATTTCTTCGTAGAGCGAGACAGCCAGGTAGACGCTGGCCACGGAGTGGTAGCCGTCCGGCCGCAGCGGTCCGACGTCCAGTGAGACGTTAACCTTGCCTGGAGCTTTCACTCGGACAGTCCTCGCGGCAAAGCGCCCTCTCACTGCGTTCATGGCTCCACGCTATGGCATCGAGGCCCGGGCTCCAAGCACGCAACAGCTCCCATGGGAACCCACAAGGAGCTCATAAGGAACTCAGGAGTCGGGCTGCCCGTGGGCTTCGGCGATTCTGGCGAACGCCGCGATGTCGATCACTTCACCGCGGGCGGTGGGGTCGACGCCGGCAGCCCGCAGGCAGCGTTCGGCCTCGGCGGCACTGCCGGCCCAGCCGGCCAGCGCTGCCCGGAGCGTCTTGCGGCGCTGCGCGAAGGCGGCGTCAATCACGGCGAAGACCTGCTCCCGGGTAGCAGTCGTGACGGGGGGCTCCCGGCGCGTGAAAGCGACGAGTCCGGAATGGATCTTGGGCGCGGGCCAGAAGACGTTCATGCCGATCACGCCGGCCTTGCGCATGCTGCTGTACCAGGCGGCCTTGACCGAGGGCACGCCGTAGGTCTTGGAACCGGGGCCGGCCGCGAGGCGGTCGGCGACTTCATCCTGGACCATGACCAGGCCGTGCTGCAGGCTCGGGAAGTGCTGCAGGAGGTGCAGCACCACGGGAACGGCGACGTTGTAGGGAAGATTCGCCACGAGCGCGGTCGGCTCGACGGGAAGTTCGGTGACCCTCATGGCGTCGGCCAGGACGAGGTGGAAATTCCCGGCGGCGTGCGGCCGCCACGCTGCGACCGTGGCCGGCAGGCGCCCGGCGAGGACCGGATCGATTTCGACGGCGACGACGCTGCGGGCGGCGTCCAGCAGGCCAAGCGTCAGCGACCCGAGTCCGGGACCGACTTCCAGGACGGTTTCATCGGCCCGGATGTCGGCGGTGTTCACGATCCGCCGGATGGTGTTGCCGTCGATGACGAAGTTCTGGCCGAGGGTCTTCGTGGGCCGCATGCCGATTTCCTCTGCCAGCCGGCGGATATCGGAGGCACCCATCAGCGGTGCGGGCGCCGCTCCGGGCAGGCTTTCGGGGGCGGAGGGGCTCGGTTCAGTCACCTAGGTATCCTATCCCGGCGCCGGTACGCCGCAGGCCGGGTCCGGAGGGAATCCGGACCCGGCCTGCGGTCCCCTGGCTGTGGTCAGCAGCCGCGGGAGTCGGGCGGTTCAGTGGCAGGCGGTCAGCCGCCGGCCTGGCCTACTGGTCTGGCGGCTAGCTGGAGGCGGCCCAGCCGCAACCCCAAGGCTGCAGGCCGCGCTGGGCGTAGACGCGGTTGGCGACGGCGATCTGCTGGGCCTTGGTGGCCGCAGCGGCGTTCGGGGCGTAGGCGCCGCCGCCGGAGCTGAGCCAGGTCCCAACATCGAACTGCAGGCCACCGTAGTAGCCGTTGCCGGTGTTGGTGGACCAGTTGCCGCCGGATTCGCACTGGGCGATCTTGTCCCACATGCCCTGGTTCATCATGGCGGGGGCGGCTGCACCGGTGTTGGCGGCGGGCTCGGGCTTTTCCTTGGTGCCGACAGTCACCTTTTCGGTGACGGGCTGGGCGCTGACGGTCTCGGACACCAGGGTCCGGGAGGCTTCGCGGCCGTCCACGAGGACCAGTTTGAAGCTCTTGCTGGCGGTGCCGGCGACGCCGGCCTGGGTGACCTTCTTCTCACCCTTGAACATGTCCGCGCTCTCGGTGGTGAGTGTTTCGAAGGCGATGGGCTCGGTGGTTTTGGCGGTCTTGCTGACGTCGACGCGGGAGACCTTGATCACCATGTCATTGACCACGGGAGCGTTCCCGGGCTGGGAGACGCGGTCGCTGGCCCCGAGCTTGAGCCCGGCGTCCTCCAGCACCTTGGCCACTGTGGCCGCCGTCGTGGTGGTCGCGGCTGCCTTGCCGTCCGCAACGACGCTCACCTTTTTCGGCGTCGAGATGGCAACGAAGGAGCCGGAGACGGCGAGCTGGGCGTCCTTGGGCACGGAGACCTGCGAGGCACTGGCCACACCGAGTTCGGTCACGAGGCCTGCGACGGTGGGCGAGGTGGTGGAGATGGTCCGTTCGGCGCCGTCCAGGCTGACCTTGACGGCCTTGGCGAGGTTGACGTTGATCACTGACCCGTCCTGCACATGGGCGTCAACCGAAGGAGACACCTTGTCGGATGGCTGCAGTTCAACCTTGGCACCCTTGACGACTTCCCCGACAGTTCCGCCGAAGGACTGGACGGAGCTGACTTTGCCATCCACGTTGAGTGTGATCGTCTTGTTGTTGCCGACGAAGGCCACGAGGCCCAGCACAAGTGCCACCAGCACTACGAGCTGCGTGCCAACCTTGACGAAGCTGAACTTGCCGTCCGATGTGAAGAACTTGACCACAATTGCCCGAATCTCTTGGACCTTCCGGGCACGGGGAAAAGTGCACGAAACCACATCCGCGAGCGCGCCAACGGCGGCTCCGGACAGCGTCCGGAGCGTCACGAAACATGCGTGCACTGCCTCACCCAAAACGAGAGCGCGCACGTGGTTCGTTTGCCACAATGCACGCCCTGCTGGAGTGAAATTATCCGTAGGCCTTCCCCGACCCCGGCTAATAGTTGACCACTGTAATCGAAGCGTTATAAATGAACCAAGAATTTGTGCATACCCGGTATCTATTCCGGGAGGCTGGATGAGGGCGGTTCAGTCCCAGGATCCGTACGCCCGCACCGTATTTGCGGCGATCTGCGCGCACAGCCCGGAAAGCTCGGACCCAGTCACATCGGCCATGGCCCGCACCGTATACGGAACCATGTAGCTTGCGTTCGGCCGGCCGCGATGCGGGTGCGGGGTGAGGAAGGGCGCGTCGGTCTCGACCAGGATCCGGCTCGGCTCCGCGATGGCCAGCGCTGCCCGCAGGTCCGCCGCGTTCTTGAAGGTCACCGTTCCGGCAAAGGACATATACCAGCCCTCCGCGTTGCAGGTCCGGGCGAGGTCCTCGCCGCCGGAGAAACAGTGGAAGACCACCCGCTCCGGGGCCCCCTCTTCGCGCAGGACCTGGACGACGTCGTCGTGGGCGTCGCGGTCGTGGATTTGGAGTGTCAGTCCAAGCCGTTTGGCGATATCGATATGGCGGCGGAACGAATAGCGCTGGTGGGCCAGCCCCTCCCCCTCGGTCCGGAAGAAGTCGAGGCCGGTCTCACCGATCGCCCGGATCCTCGGATGGGCGGCGAGCGCCTCGATCTCAGCCAGGGCCTCCTCCAGGCCGCCACGCCGGGCGTAGCCGGGGGCATCGTTGGGGTGGAGGGCAACGGCGCCCAGGAGCCGCGAATCGAGGTCGACCGCCTTGACCGTAAACCGGGACGATTCGAGGTCGCAGCCAACCTGCACCGCGCCTTGGACGCCCACCGCCGCGGCGGCATCGAGGGCGTCCTTCACGCCGACCTCGAGCTCCGCGTCGGGAAAGTCCAAATGCGTGTGGTTGTCCATGACCGGCACGGGAAGCGGCTCGGGTGCGGGCGGATACCCGCTGCGTCCGGTACCGTCGTTTCCAGGCGACCGGAACGGGACGGGGGTGAGGGGATTGAGCATTCATCCACCCTAACCGGCGCCCAAAAATCCCCGGAACGCTCTGTCAGGGCCGGCGGTTGTGTTAGTAGTCTGTTAATACTCTGTTATTTCCCCGTTAGGAAACAGGCGAACGCCGCTGCGGGGCCCGGCGGCCGCGGGCGGTCAGTTCCGGGACCCACCAGGGCTGAAAGGCTGCCGATGGATTACCACCGCACTTCCCTAGACGACATCCTCCCCGAAGGACAGAGCCTCCCGGGCCGCCCCGGCATGGACCCCAACGGAGCCGGACACCGCTCCTCGCCGGCCATGGACGCGGACGCCTTCCACTCAGCCAGCACCCGGATCCTGACGGCGATCAATACGGTCATCGACGGCAAGGCCGAAGCGGCCAAGCTGGCGCTCACCGTCCTCCTCGCCCAGGGCCACCTGCTCCTGGAAGACGTCCCGGGGGTGGGCAAGACGTTGCTGGCCAAGACCCTGGCCCGCACCATCGACTGTTCCGTCAGCCGGATCCAGTTCACTCCGGACCTGCTCCCGTCCGACGTCACGGGCGTGTCCATTTACAACCAGGCGACCCGGACCTTCGAGTTCCGGCACGGCGCGGTGTTCGCCAATATCGTCATCGGGGACGAAATCAACCGCGCCTCGGCCAAGACCCAATCAGCCCTGCTGGAGTGCATGGAGGAGCACCAGGTCACGGTGGACGGCACGTCCTACCGGCTGGATGAGCCGTTCATGGTGGTGGCGACGCAGAACCCCATTGAGATGGAGGGCACGTACCCGCTGCCGGAAGCGCAGCGGGACCGTTTCATGGCCCGGATTTCCATGGGCTACCCCGACCGCGAGTCCGAGATGGAGATGCTCGAAACCCACCAGGCATCCTCTCCGCTGGCCCGCGTGACGGCAGTGGTCACCGCGGCGGAAGTGGCCGCCATGATCGCCACGGTGCAGCAGGTCTATGTGTCCCGTTCCATCAAGGAATACACGGTGGCCCTGGGACGGGCCACGCGGGAAAGCGGGCTTCTCCGGCTCGGCGCCAGTCCGCGGTCCATGCTGCAGCTGCTGCGTGCGGCGAAGGCCACGGCCGCGCTGGAGGGCCGGGACTTCGTGCTGCCGGACGACGTCGTCAGCGTCGCCGAGGAGGTGCTCGCCCACCGGATCATCCTCGACCGCAAGGCGGCCAGCGCGGGTGAGACGCCGCAAAGCGTCATCCGGGCCATCATCGCCAAGATTCCCGTCACCCCGGAGGTGACGGCTTCAACCAACGGAACCGGCCGCCCTGGCCGGAAGAATGCCTCGGTCATCGCAGCCGCGCCCTCACCCAAACTGCCGAATCCGCGCTAGGGAATGGTCCCGCCGTGGCGTTGAGGGATCGGTTCCCCGGACACTTCTTCAGCACCCGCGGCTGGGGCCTGCTCGGCGCGGGTGCGCTGTCCCTGCTGGCCGCGCAGATCATGGGGCGCCGGGACCTGCTGGCGCTGGCCGTACTGCTGCTGGTGCTGCCCGTGCTGGCCCTGGCCGGAACCCGGGTCCTGAAGCCGAGGTTCCAGGTCTACCGCGAATTCAGCCCGTCGCCGGTCGAAACGTCCGCGCGCACTACGGTGCGGCTGGCCGTCGCGCGGACCGGGGCCGGGGCAGGGCACGCGGTCATGGAGGAACACCTGCCGGCCCGGTTCGGCGAATCCCCCGTCTTCCGGTTCCCGGCACGTGCGGCCGCCGGCGGCACCAGCCGCTATGAGTACCACCTCCGCTCGGCCAGGCGCGGACAGTTCCTGATCGGGCCCGTCACGGCAGAGTTCAGCGACCCTTTCGGGCTGTCCTTCCACCGCCACGCGATCGACGACGGCGACCTCCTCACCGTGACGCCGGCCGCCGTGGAGCTCCCGGAGACGGGGCTGGCCGGTGCCCGCGGACACGACGGCGTCACGCCCACGCGGGCCCGGGCCAATCCCAGCGACGACGACGTCATGACCCGCGAATACCGCCACGGGGATCCGCTGCGCCGGGTGCACTGGGCCGCGACCGCCCGCCACGGATCCCTCATGGTGCGGCAGGAGGAATCCGTCACGACCCCCGAGGCGACCATCATCCTGGATCAGCGGGTCTCGGCCTACCCCCACGGCGTGTTCGGCCACAGTGCCCATGCCTCCGGCGCCCACCCTGGGCATGGGGAGGGGGACGGCCATGAGCTGCTGACCTGCGATGCCTTCGAATGGGCTGTCACGGCGGCGATGTCGATCGGGGCGCACCTCGCGGAACGCAACTACACGCTGCGGTTCCTGGACACCGCGGGCGCGCCCGCCTTCCGGAATTCGCCGTCCGCTCCCGATCCGGAGGCCGAGGAATACACCGGAACGGCCGGACTGCAGTCCATCGCCGAAAGCCTGGCCGCCATCGAACTTTCCGGCCCGCACCACAGCCACCTCCACACCCATCCGCGCCGTGACCGCGCCCCGGGGCCCCGCCCCCAGCCCCGCCCGCAGGAGGCCAAGGCGGGAACCACCGCCGGAACCTCCACGCCGGGTGGATTCCGCGCCGGGGCCGTTTCGGGCACCGGGAATGCCCCGCAGGCCTTCGACGACGCCCTGATGGACAAACTTTCCGCCCACCGGCTGCGGGGACCGGTCCTGGCGGTCCTGGGCAGCCTGTCCCCGGCCGAGGCCCGGGCGCTGTCCCCGGCCGCCGGGTTCGGCGCGAACGCCTTCGCGCTGCTGGTCACGGACCATGCCCTGGATTCCGGCGAAGTACCCGAGGTGCTGGAGGCGCTGCGGCTGGGCGGATGGCGGGCCGTGGCGGTATCCGCCCAGAGCTCGCTGCCGGACGCCTGGGCAGCCTTCGACCAGGCGGACCCGGCGATGTCCGCCGCGGCCGACGTCCGCCGCGGCGTGGGGGGCCGGCCATGACGCTCGCCCCGCAGCGCAGCTCCGGAGCCGGCACCGGCACGGCCGGCACAGAAGAACCAACAGTCCTCTCCCCCGGCGCGGCGTCCCGGCCGGACGGACCCGGCGCCCAGCCCTGGGTGATGGCGACCGCAATCGCGGTGGCAGTCGCTGGCGCGGCCCTCGGATTCAACGGCGTTCTGCGCGGGTGGGCCTGGTACTCACCGGTGTTCAGCACCGTCCTCTCCGTTGCGTTCTCCATGGCCGTGCTCCGGTCCCTGCGAGTCCGGCCCTGGCTCGTGGCTGCCGGCGGCCTGGCGGCGCTGATCGTGGCCGTGACCTTCATTTTCTTCCGGCAGCACAGCATTGCCGGGTTCATCCCGTCCCCGGAGACCATGAACTACCTGGGAAAGTTCCTCCGGCGGGCCAGCGAAACGGTCCTGGCCGAGAGCACCCCGGTGGCTCCCAACGCCGGCATAGTCATGTTGATCTGCACGGTCCTCGGGCTGTTGGTGATCCTCATCGACGCCCTGGCGTTCCCGCTGGCGCTGCCGGCCACGAGCGGGCTGGGGATCCTGGCAATCCTCGTGGTGCCGGCCATGGTCAAGCCGCAAAGCGTCGGGGTACTGGGATTCGTGGGCGCCACCGTCGGGTACCTGTTAATCCTCGGGTGCAGCCATTGGTACACGCCGGATGCCCGCACCCTGGCCGACACCGCCCGCAACCCCGGGCAACTCCGGCGCGGCACGATCACGGCCGTCGCGGCGCTGACCCTTACGCTGGTGCTGCAGTTGGTCATCCCGGGTTTCGACCAGGGCACGTTCCCGCAGGGCTCGCGGCTGAACCCGTTCGGCGGCGCCACCGGCCTGAATCCGATGATCAGCCTGGGCAACAGCCTGCGCAGCCCCTCCGGCGAGGGCCGGATCACGTTCGCCACGAACGCGCCGACGACGCCCTACCTGCGTTCGGTGACCGTGGACAACTTTGACGGCGATGCCTGGTCACCCGATGACCGGGAATCCACCCGGCGACAGGGGACCGGCAGGATCGAGCCCGGGCATGAGACCGCCGCGACCGAGCTCCGCGTGATTACGGCCGTCAACACCGGCCAGTACACGAGCCCATACCTGCCCGCGCCGTATGCGCCGGAAGCTGTCAACGGCCTCTCAGGGCGCTGGAACTGGGATCCTGCCACGCTGAGCATCAAGGGGGTGGACACAAATTCCCGCGACCAGCAGTACGTCGTCACATCCGTCACTCCCCAGCTCACGGCAACGCTGCTGGCGGGGGCTTCCGGGCCCGTGCGCGATGTCCCCGAGCAGTTCCTCCGGGAGCCTTCGAATGTTCCGGAGGTTGTGCGCAGCACGGCCAAAACCGTGACGGCGGGTGCCAACTCGCCCTATTCGCGGGCCATGGCGATCCAGAGGTATCTGCGCTCCACCGAGTTCAGCTACTCCCTGCAGTCCCCCGTGCAGGGCGGCTACGACGGCAACGGCCTGTCCGTGCTGGCGGACTTCCTGACCCAGAAGAGCGGCTACTGCATTCATTTCGCCTCCGCCATGGCCGTGATGGCCAGGTTGGAGGGCATCCCGAGCAGGATCGCCGTGGGCTACGCGCCGGGGCGCCTCACCGGGGCCACAGTGGCGGTCTCGGGCCAGGGTCCGCTTCCGGAGTTCGAGGTCGATGCCCGGGACGCCCATGCCTGGCCGGAACTCTACTTCCAGGGCGTCGGCTGGGTCGCGTTTGAGCCGACGCCATCCCGCGGCGTCGTTCCGGCGTATGCCACGGATGCCTCCGTGCCCAGCGGTGCCAGCACCAACGATCGCAACGACGCCCTGACCCCAGGTGACGGCTCCACCCAGGCACCGGTCCCCGTCCCCGGCACGGTCCCGCTGCCCGGAACGGGCACGCCGGCGGCCGGCGGCGCGCAGACGGCACAGGCGCTGTACGGTGTTGCCGCGGTGCTGCTGCTGGCGCTGCTGGTGGCCTCCCCGCGGCTGGTGCGCCGCGGGGAGCGGCGCCGAAGGCTGAGGACGGGGGCCCGCGGCCATCCCGGCGCCGCGGCCGGGACGGCGCTGCCGGCCTGGGCGGAACTGCGGGATCTGGCCACGGACTACGGGGTGGCGCCCGGAGCGAGCGAGACGCCGCGGCATTTCTCCGAGCGGTTGCGTGCCTCGGCGGCCTTGGGGGGACCCGGCGGCGCGGACGGGCCCGGCCAGCAGGCCGTGGCCGCCCTGACCGAGGACTTTGAACGCGAGCAGTACGGCCGCCCGGGCGGCGCCGCCGGTCCGGGGCAGAACGCGGACTCCGCGGCTCCGGCCGACCCCGCCGCCAGGATCGCCCTCGTGCAGGCCTCGCTGCGGGCCAACGCGGGGTTCCTGGTCCGGCTGCGCGCGGCCTGGCTGCCGCCGTCGGTGATGTCCGGCTGGCGGCGGGCCCTCCAGCTGCCCCGCGGGATCCTCTCCCGGACAGCACAACGCACCCGGCGGGGGTTCGCGGGATCCTGGGGGAAGATCCGCAACTCCGTCCGCCGGGTGCGCCGCGGCTAGCTTTTCTGGCTAGCCGGCGTAGGGGTCGGCGATGCCGATGTACTGGGTGTAGAGGTATTCCTCGATGCCCTCCAGGCCGCCTTCGCGGCCCAGGCCGGACTGCTTGACGCCGCCGAAGGGGGCGGCCGCGTTGGAGACCACGCCCGCGTTCAGGCCCAGCATGCCGGTCTCGAGCCGTTCGCCCATCCGGATGCCCCGGTTCAGGTCCCGGGTGAAGACGTAGGCCACCAGCCCGTACTCGGTGTTGTTCGCGAGCCGGACGGCCTCGTCCTCGGTGTCGAAGGTGATGATCGGGGCGACGGGTCCGAAGATTTCCTCGGACAGGATCCGGCTGCCCTCGCTCACGCCGGTGAGGATCGTGGGCTTGTAGAAATAGCCCGGGCCCTCGACGGCGGAACCGCCGGTGACGGCGACCGCGCCGGAGTTCACCGCGTCCGTGACGAGTTCGTGGACCTTGTCCCGGCTCTTGGCATCGATCAGCGGGCCCACCTTGGACTCGGCCTCGGTGCCCCGGGCCGTGGTCATGTCCGCCATCTTCGCGGCGAACTTCTCCGCGAACTCGGCCGCGACGGACTCGTGCACGATGAACCGGTTCGCCGCGGTGCAGGCCTCGCCCATGTTCCGCAGCTTCGCCAGCATTGCCCCGGCGACGGCGGCGTCGATGTCGGCGTCGCCGAACACCACGAACGGGGCGTTCCCGCCAAGCTCCATCGAGGTCCGCAGCACCGTCTCGGACGCATCCGACAGCAGCCGCCGGCCGACCTCGGTGGAGCCGGTGAAGGAGAGTTTGCGCAGGCGCTGGTCCTTGATCAGCGGCCCGGTGGTCGCGCCGGCCGTGGACGTCGGGATGACGTTCAGGACACCGGCGGGCAGGCCGGCCTCGACCATCACGGCGGCGAACAGCTGCGAGGTCAGCGGGGTCAGGTTCGCAGACTTGAGCACCATGGTGCAGCCCGCGGCGACGGCGGGGGCGATCTTGCGGGTGGCCATGGCCAGCGGGAAGTTCCACGGCGTGATCAGCAGGCACGGGCCCACTGGCTTCTTGGTCACCAGCAGCCGGGACTTGCCGTCCGGGGAGACCGAATAGCGGCCGAAGGCGCGGACGGCTTCCTCGGAGAACCAGCGCAGGAACTCAGCGCCGTAGGTGACCTCGCCGCGGGCCTCGGCCAGCGGTTTGCCCATCTCCAGGGTCATCAGCAGCGCGAAGTCCTCGGCACGCTCGGTCACGAGCTCGAAGGCGCGGCGCAGGATCTCGCCGCGTTCCCGGGCCGGGACCTTGGCCCAGGACTCCTGCGCGGCAGCGGCCGCGTCCAGGGCCGCCTTGCCGTCCTCGGGGCCGGCGTCGGCAATGCTGAGCAGGACCTTCCCGGTGGCGGGGTCCTCGACGTCGAAGGTCTTCCCGGACGCGGCCGGACGCCACTCGCCGTTGATCAGCAGGCCCGTCGGAACGGACGCCAGCAGGGCGCTCTCGCGCTCCGCGGAAACAATAGGCTGGGCAGTTACAGTCACAATGACTCCCTCGTCAGCAATTCGGTTGGCCCTAGTTTGTTGGCACTAGTTTGTTGGAATTAGTTTTTGGTGCAGGCGCTCGTTCCCGCAGGCAGGCACGGGCGTCTGGATTACTGCCACGGTACTGCCGCGCTCACGGGCAAGTCTATGCATGGGCGCACTACCCGATCCAGAATATGCTGTGCAGCTGCACAACCGCTCCGTGCGACCCGTGGGGTCCGGTTCCAGCCGGCCGGTGAGGGCCTGGCGGCGAGCGGAATCCCCTGCCTGGATCCGGCAGCCCGGAACCGACCGTCTGGATCACCGCGCGGCGAGGACCGCGGCATAGAGTTCGCGCTTGCTGACCTTCGCGTCGTCGGCCACGGCGGCGACGGCTTCCTTCAGCCGGATGCCTTGGGCTATCAGCCCGTTGACGGCAGCGACGTGGTCCTCGGGACGGCCGGGTTCGCGTTCCGGAGCCCCGCCCACCACCACGGCGATCTCGCCGCGCACCTCGTTGGACTCGGCCCATTCGAGCAGCTCGCGCAGGGTGCCGCGGATGACCTCTTCATAGGTCTTGGTGAGTTCACGGCAGACGGCGGCCCGGCGGTCGGCGCCGAAGCTTTCGCGCAGGGCCCTCAGCATGGGTTCCAGCCGGTGCGGCGCCTCGAAAAACACCATGGTGCGCCGCTCGGCGTCGAGGTCCGCCAGCCGCGAGGAGCGTTCACCCGCCTTGCGGGGCAGGAATCCTTCGAAGCAAAAGCGGTCCGTCGGCAGGCCCGACAGGGCCAGGGCGGTCAGCACGGCGGAGGGGCCCGGCGCCGCGGTGACGGTGAGGCCGGCCGCCACGGCGCCTTCGACCAGCCGGAAGCCCGGGTCCGAAACGGACGGCATGCCGGCGTCGGTCACCATCACCAGGGTCTTGCCGGACCGGACCTGGTCCAGCAGGTCGGCCGTCTTGGCTGCCTCATTGTGCTCGTGATAGCTGATGATCCGGCCGGCCACGGTGATGCCGAGGTTCTGCACGAGGCGGTGCAGCCTCCGGGTGTCCTCCGCGGCGACGATGTCCGCCGTCGAGAGCAACTCCACGAGCCGCGCCGAGGCATCGCCGGCGTTCCCGATCGGCGTCGCCGCGAGGACGATCCTGCCGGGGCCGCCAACGGCGGGAACGGGGGCGGCAACGGCGGCAGCCGCGCTGTCGTCGAGGGGAGGAAGGGGGGAAGTGCTGGGTTCGTGGTCCACAGGACCAGCCTACTGCCGCCGGGGCGGGGCCCTGAGAGCACAGCTGCGAAAGGTAGCATGGGCAACGTGACCCAGACCCCCACGCGGCAGCCCGAGGCTGGCCCCGATGCATCGCCGACGTCAGGCCCGAGCGGTCCCGACGGCCGGGACCGGAGCCGGTTCCGCACAGGCCGCAACCTTGAAGGACACCGCTGGATCGGCCGCCCCGCCGAGGCCAACACCCCGGAGGCCCTCAGGGAACGCCTGATCGGCAGCCTCCAGAGCTGGCGGGACTACCCGGCGTCGCTTCGGCTCTGGTACTGGCTCATTCCGGCCCTCACGGCCGCGCTGGGCGGCGTCCTGCGGTTCGTTCGGCTGGACACGCCGCGAAACCTGGTCTTTGACGAAACGTACTACGTCAAAGACGCGTACTCATTCCTGCTCAGCGGGTACGAGCGCAGCTGGCCTGACCGGGCGAACGACTCCTTCATTGCCGGCAACCCCGGCGTGCTGCTGAACACGCCGGAGTACGTGGTCCACCCGCCGGTCGGCAAGTGGATGATCGCCGCGGGCATGTGGCTGTTCGGGGCGGACAATCCCTTCGGCTGGCGGTTCGGTGCGGCCCTGACGGGGACGCTGTCCATCTTCCTGCTGGCCCTGATCGCGCAAAAGCTCTTCCGCTCGCTGACTCTGGGCGCTGTGGCCGGCGTCCTGCTCGCCGTGGATGGCCACCACCTGGTCATGTCCCGGACCTCGCTGCTGGACATCTTCCTCATGTTCTGGATCCTCGCCGCGTTCGGGGCGCTGCTGATGGACCGCGACGACGGCCGGAGGCGGCTGGCAGCCCGGCTCGGCCGGCAGGCCGCAGCCTCCGCCACGGGGCGGCCCTCGGCGCTGCAGCTCACCTCCGGGCCCTGGCTCGGCATCCGCTGGTGGCGCCTCGCCGCGGGCGTCTGCCTGGGCCTGGCGGTCGGCACGAAATGGTCCGCCCTGTTCTTTCTGGCCGGATTCGGCCTGCTGACCGTCTTCTGGGACCTCAGCGCACGGCGCATAGCCGGTGTGCATGCCTGGATCAGCGGCGGCATCCTCAAGGACGGCGTCCCGGCCTTCCTGAGCATCGTTCCGGTGGCCGCCCTGGTCTACGGCGCCACGTGGACCGGCTGGTTCCGGTCCACGGACGCCTACTTCAGGCACTGGGCCGAGACCAACCCGTCCGCCGAGTGGGGCTGGCTGCCGAACGCCGTACGGTCCCTGGCGCATTACCACCTTGAGGCCTACAAGTTCCACCAGGGCCTGAGTGCCGACCACCCCTACGAGGCCAGCGCCTGGAGCTGGCTGGTCATGGGCCGGCCCACGTCCTTCTTCTACGAATCCCCCGGCCAGGGCACCCCGGGCTGCGATCTGACCAACTGCACCACGGCCATCCTCTCCGTGGGCAACCCGCTGATCTGGTGGAGCGCGGCCGTGAGTCTGGGCGTCCTGCTGTTCTGGTGGGCGGGCCGCCGCGACTGGCGCGCCGGCGCGGTCCTGGCCGGAGTGGCCGCCGGTTATCTGCCCTGGTTCATGTACCCGGAGCGCACCACCTTCACCTTCTACGCCGTCTCCTTTGAACCGTTCCTGGTGCTGGCGCTCGTCTATTGCCTGGGGCTGGTGCTCGGCCAGCGCGGCGATCCCCTCTGGCGCCGGCGATCCGGGTTCTACCTGGTGGCGCTGTTCGTGGTGGCGGCCGTGCTGGTGTCCGCGTTCTTCTACCCGGTCTGGACGGCCGAGGTGATCCCGTACCAGGACTGGCGCATCCGGATGTGGATGCCGTCCTGGATCTAGGGCAGGATTGCAGGGGAAAGTCCGCCGAACTCCGGGCGGACCCGGAAATGGAGACTCGGCTGTGAGAGAAGCAAGCACCGGACTGCTCGTGGAGCTGGACCCGGAGAGCAACGTGACTGACCTGCTCCTGGAGCAGCACGCGAAGGATCCCGTGCACGCCCTCTACTCCCGCAAAGGCCCCAGCGGCTGGACCGACGTCTCCGTCCAACACTTCCTGCAGCAGGTCACTGCCCTGGCCAAGGGCCTGATCGCCGGCGGACTCACGCCGGGCGAAACCGTCGCGGTCATGTCCGCCACCCGGTACGAGTGGACGGTGGTGGACTTTGCCATCTGGTTCGCCGGCGGCGTCACCGTCCCGATCTACGAGACCTCCTCCGCGGCCCAGGTCGAGTGGATCCTCCACGATTCGGGGGCCCCGCGGGTGTTTGTCGAGGACCACGCCAAGGCCGCCCTCGTCCAGGGCGTCCTGGACGCCTCCACCGTCCTCGGCGACCGGCTTGTCGCCGTCGTGCGGATGGAGCACGACGGCGCCGCACCGAACCTGGCGAGCCTGGCCGCGGCCGGCACCGGGGTGACCGACGCCGAGCTCGAACGCCACCGGTCCGCTGCGTCCCTGGCCGATGTGGCATCCCTGGTCTACACCTCGGGCACCACCGGCAAGCCCAAGGGCTGCGAGATCACCCACGCCAACTTTGCCCTGGTGGCCAAGAACATCGTCTTGTTCCTGCCCGAGCTCCTCATGCAGCCACGCTCGCGGACGCTGATGTTCCTGCCCCTGGCGCACGTCCTGGCCCGGGCGGTGCAGGTCGTCTGCCTGAGCTCCGGCTCCACCCTCGGCCACACCGCCAGCGCCAAGGAGCTCCTGGACGACCTGGCCAGCTTCAAGCCCTCCTTCCTGCTGGTGGTCCCCCGGATCTTCGAGAAGGTCTACGCCGGAGCCGCGCAGACCGCTGCCGCCGCCGGCAAGGAACGCATCTTCACAGCCGCAGCGACGGCCGCGATCGACTACTCCAAGGCGCTCGACGCTGCCTCCCGGGGCAACGGCTCGGGCCCCGGACTCCTCCTGCGTGCCCGGCACGCGGTCTTCGACCGGCTCCTGTACCCCAAGCTCCGGCAGGCCTTCGGCGGCCAGCTGCGGTACACGGTCTCCGGTGCCAGCCCGCTGAGCTCCAACGACGCCCATTTCTTCCGCGGCGCGGGCATACCCGTCCTGGAAGGCTACGGCCTGACCGAAACCACGGCGCCCTGCACGGTCAACACCCCGGCCCGGACCAAGGTCGGCACAGTCGGCATCCCGGTGCCGGGCACCACGGTCCGGGTGGCCGACGACGGCGAGATCCTGGTCAAGGGCATCGGCGTTTTCAAGGGCTACCACGCCAACGAGGCCGCCAACGCTGAGGCGTTCGTGGACGGTTTCTTCCGGACCGGCGACCTCGGCTCCCTCGACGAGGACGGATTCCTGACCATCACGGGCCGGAAGAAGGACCTGCTGGTCACGGCCGGGGGCAAGAATGTCGCCCCGGGCCCGCTCGAGGAGAAGATCCGGGAGCACCAGCTGGTCGGACAGGCCGTGGTCATTGGAGACGGCCGGCCCTTTGTCTCGGCACTGGTCAACCTGGACCCGGAAGGACTGAGCGACTGGTGCACCGCCCGGAAGGTGCCCGTCATGGCGCCGGCCGAAGCCGCCGCCGACCAGAGCGTCCGGGCCGCGATCCAGGAAGCCATCGATGCGGCGAACCTCACGGTCTCCAAGGCCGAGTCGATCCGCAGCTTCGTCATCCTGGACGCCGACTTCACCGTGGAATCAGGGCACCTGACCCCCTCGCTCAAACTCAAGCGGGCCGCCGTCGTGCGGGACTACGAACAGCAGATCAACCGCATCTACGGCTGACCCGCAGGCAACTGGCCCGTCAGACGGTGTGCCGGGTGCGTGCCGCGCCCTCTGCCTCGCTGCCTGCCGTGCCGTCCGCCGCGGGCGCAGCCTCGGCGGTCGCGTCGGCGTCGGCATCAGTGTCCGTGTCCTTGGACGTGGCGGCGGCCTTCTTGCCAAGACCGCGGCGCCGGCGTGTGGGCCACGTCAGGACGAGGGTGACCAGGGAAGCCAGTAGCACAAGGCCTCCGATGACGATCCCGGCGTCCATCCAGAACTGGCCCGGGAAGAGCCGGATCAGGGTGTCCTGGAGCGTAAATGTCCAGGTCCCGTTGGCGAAGAAAATACGGTGGAAATCGGTAAAGAACTGCTCCCAGCCGAGCACGGCAAGGGTACCGAGGCCTATGATGAGCGCGAGGGTGACGATCGAGCCGGCGAACAGGCCTCGGCGGACTCCCCCGTTGTGTTTCCGCTTCAGGTAGATCACGGCAACCAGGCCCAGCAGGATCAGGAGGGTGCCGGCACCGAACGTGGACAGGATCACGGCCTTGACGTCGGCCATGTGGCTGACTTCGCCGTCTTTGAACAGCCGCTCCCCGCTTTGGTCCACAAGATCACCGAGGTAGCGGGGACCCGACCAGTTGCTGAGGTAGTCCACCGCGTAGGAACCGTAGGTCATGCGGTCATCGGCGCTGAAGCCGTAGCCGTCACCCGGGAAGCCCGGACGGTTGTATTCCACCCAGAGGAACATGGGGCTGGTTACGGCGCGGACCGCGAGCACCAGCAGGATTACCGGGTAGAACACGGCGAGCAGCACCTGCAGCACCCGCGGCAGGACGGGCTTGGCCTTGGCCGCCTGCTCGCGTTCGGCATTCCGGCGTTCGGCGTTGCGGCGTTCGACGTCGTCCTCGGGGGCCGAGTCCAGACGGGCTCCGGCTGGTGCACCGGGCTCCTCGCCGTCCGGCTGGGCAGCATCCTGGCCGATGGCGGCGGCCTCGGCCGCCTTGCGGTCGGCGCGGCTCTCCGGCTGGCTGGCGGTGGGCGCTTCCGATTGCGCTGCCGTGCCCGCTGCTGCCGGGCCGGCCGTGGCGGCCGGGCTGGCCGAGGCGGCCGGGCTGGCCGTGGACGGGCCGGTCGACCCGGCTGCCGGGCTGGCCGTGGACTTGGCGGTGGACGCCGGTTTCATCCAGTCGAACGCCGGCTCGTCGGTGTCGTCCGTGGGATCCAGGTGCGGATCTGGCCGGTCGGGAGGGGTGGGACTTTTGTCAGTCACGTGGAGCTTCGCTTCCGTAGGCTTCTGCGCTGCCCGGCCTGCGCCCGGCTGCGCAACTTATCTGGCTCTGAGCCTACCGTCAGAGGATTGGGCTCGGCGAGGTGCCACCCCGTCAGTTGGCGTATTGGGCCCAAGGGATGTTCCAGTCCCCGAAGCCGTCATCGAAGTTGGCGAACTCCCCCTCGGTGTTCACCACCTGGACGACGTCGCCGGTGGTCATGTTGTCGAAGACCCACTTCGCGCCGTCCGGGCCCAGGCCGATGCAGCCATGGGAGAGGTTCGCCTTGCCGATGAAGGGCATTGCGGAGTCCGTGGCCTGGTGAATGAACTCCCCGCTGGGCGTCAGGCGCGTGGCGTAATTGACGTCAAGCTGGCCGTAGTAGGCCGGGTCCCCCGGTTTGAGCCCGATCGTGGAGGCATCCATGTGCTCCACACGGTGCTTCTCCATGAACACGAGGAAGCCCCGGGCGGAGGGGAACCGGGTGTCGCCCATGGTCGCCGGCCAGTGACCGGCCGGCTTGTCGTTGACGCTGACCGAGAAGGTATGGGCCTTGGCGTCGGCCACCGCCACCTTCTTGTCCCCGATGTGGACGGTTACCGTCTTGTTGAAGTTTCCGACCTGCCCGTTGCCCAGCTCCACGCCGAACATCTTCATGTCCATGGTGATGGTGCTGTTCGCGGCCCAGAAGGCCTCCGGCCGGTACCTGACAGTGTTCTTGCTGAACCAGCGGAAATCACCCTTCTGGCCGGACGTGGAGGTGATCTTGATGGCCTTTTCGACGGCGTCGCGGTTCAGGACCGGCTCGCTGAAGGTGATCTGCAGGGGCTGGGCCACACCCACCTTCATCCCGTCCAGCGGGTAAATGGCGGCGTCGGCCTCGTTGGCCGTCGATACGGTGGTGAACGCGCGCGTGCTGTGGGTCTCGCGGCCCGCGTCGTCCACCACGGAGTACGTGAAGTTGTACCGCGTGTTGAACTTCAGGTCGCCCGAGGAAGTCCAGGCGGATCCGTCCGCGCCCAAGGTGCCGTCGACGGTGTCGCCGTCATCACTCGTCAGGGCCACCCGGTCAATGCGCCCGTTCTTGACCTTGAGGGATACCGGCGCCGCAGGGTTGACCTGCCCGACGCCGTCGGCGGGCGTGACGGCCAGTTCCGCGGGGGCCACCACCGGGACGGCGAGTCCCGGCGTCGTCCGGGACGGGGATCCCGCCTCGGAGGAAATCGCGGACTGGGCCAGCCCCGGAGCCGCCGCAGCGAAGGCACCGCCGCCGGCTGCGAGGGCGCAGACCATCCCCACCAGGGCAATTTTGCGGCCGGTACTCCAAGTTTTCAAGGCCATCACAGGACCCGGGCGTTTTCACACGTCATCTTGCCAGCATAAGCGAGTTACCTTGGAAACCCCGACCGGTTCGACCACGATCCGATTACAAAAGTGCCCCAAAACGGCCACAACAAAGGGCCCCGGACCTTCGTCCGGGGCCCTTTGCGAGGGCTCCTAGTAGCGGTAGTGACCGGGCTTGTACGGTCCGGCCACCTCGACGTCCAGGTACTCCGCCTGCTCCTTGGACAGCTCGGTCAGCTCCACGTCGAGGGCACCCAGGTGCAGACGGGCGACCTTCTCGTCCAGGATCTTGGGCAGCACGTAAACCTGGTTCTCGTATTCACGCTCGCCCTCGGGCTGGCCGGCCTTCGTGAACAGTTCGATCTGTGCGATCGTCTGGTTGGCGAACGAGTTGCTCATGACGAACGAGGGGTGTCCGGTGGCGTTGCCGAGGTTCAGCAGGCGGCCCTCCGACAGGACGATGATGGAGCGGCTGTTCTGCCCCGTCGCCGGGTCTGCTTCGAAGACCCACTCGTGCACCTGGGGCTTGATCTCGACCTTCTTGATGCCGGGGACCCGCGCCAGGCCGGCCATATCGATCTCATTGTCGAAGTGGCCGATGTTGCCCACGATCGCCTTGTCACGCATCCCGGCCATGTGCTTGGCCAGGATGACGTCCTTGTTGCCGGTCGTTGTGATGAAGATGTGGCCTTCGCTGAGCACGGATTCCAGCTTGGCGACCTGGTAGCCGTCCATGGCCGCCTGGAGCGCGCAGATCGGGTCGATTTCCGTGACGATCACGCGTGAACCCTGGCCGCGGAAGGCCTCCGCGGCGCCCTTGCCGACGTCCCCGTAACCGCAGACGACGGCGACCTTGCCGCCCATCAGGACGTCGGTGGCGCGGTTAATGCCGTCCGGCAGGGAGTGGCGGATGCCGTACTTGTTGTCGAACTTGCTCTTGGTGACGGAGTCATTGACGTTGATCGCCGGGAAGAGCAGCTTGCCCTGCTCCGCCAACTGGTACAGGCGGTGCACACCGGTGGTGGTCTCCTCGGTGACGCCGAGCAGGAGGGCGCCGATGCGGGTCCACTTCTGCGGGTCGGCCTCGAGGGAGGCGCGCAGCACGTCGAGGAACACCCGGCCTTCCTCGGACTCGTCCTCGGCGGCGGCCGGGACAGCACCGGCGGCCTCGAATTCGACACCCTTGTGCACCAGCATGGTGGCGTCGCCGCCGTCGTCCAGGATCATGTTCGGACCCAGCTCAGGGTTGGCGTCGGCACCCGGCCAGGTAAGGATCTGCTGGGCCGTCCACCAGTACTCCTCGAGCGTCTCGCCCTTCCAGGCGAAGACGGGGACGCCCTGGGGGTCCTCGACGGTGCCGTGGCCGACCACCACTGCGGCGGCGGCTTCGTCCTGGGTGGAGAAGATGTTGCAGGAGGCCCAGCGGACTTCGGCGCCGAGGGCGGTGAGGGTCTCGATCAGCACCGCAGTCTGGACCGTCATGTGCAGGGATCCGGCGATCCGGGCGCCCTTGAGCGGCTGGCTGGCGCCGAACTCCTCGCGCAGGGACATGAGTCCGGGCATCTCGTGCTCGGCGAGGCGGATCTGGTGGCGGCCCGCCTCGGCCAGGGAAATGTCCGCAATCTTGTAATCGAAAGTCATGTGAATCCTTTGTTGTGGCCGGTGGCATTGCGTGTCTGGAGCTCGGTGATTCTGGCTTTGAGCTGTATCTAAGCAGTCATTCGCTGCCGGGGGTGTCCCCGATGGGTGCGCTGCAGCGTTTTCCTACGGCGCTATTCCGCGGCGTGGCGCGGACCGCGCTATTCTGCGGCGTGGCGCGGACGGGCATCGTGCTGATCAGCGGGGGCCGCCGCGGCGGCGGGCAGGAGTTCCGGCGGCAGCAGCAGCGGGATGCCGTCCTCGATGCTGTACCGCAGCTTGTTCCCGGCTTCATCTGCCGTGACGGTGACGAGCTCGTCGCCTTCCTGCACCAGGCCGGACCCGGTGACGGGGCATCGCAGGACAGACAACAGTTCGGAACTGAGCTTGGGCATGGTGAACGCTCCCTGATGGGCGCCGCGACAGGGCGCCGGTGGCTAAGTGGCTGACGGCTTTTTGCAGTTTCCACCCTACCGCCAGTTGGCGCCTTAGGAAGGTTCGCGCAGGACGCGCAGATGTCCGCGCCGGGTGCCCTCGGCCGGGGCCGGTGCTTCCAGTGCCGGGTGCAGCGTGCGCTGCCCCTTCACCGTTTCCCCCGCAGCCGGGCGGGAGGCCGCCTCGCGGACTGCATTGGCGAGGGCCAGGAGGTCGTCGGGGCCGGGGCCGGCCGGGGTTGAGGGCATCGCCAGCCGCATGACTTCCCAGCCGCGCGGTACGGTCAGCGAGTCGGCGTGCTGTTCGCACAAGTCGTAGCAGTGCGGTTCGGCGTACGTCGCCAGCGGGCCCAGAACCGCCGTGGAGTCGGCGTAGACGTACGTCAAAGTGGCCACCGCAGAATTGCGGCAGGCAGACCTAGAACAAATACGAATTGCACCCACGACATCACAGACTACTCCCCCTCGGACCGGGGTCTGCGCATTGAAACGTCAGTTGTTATGCCGCGGCGGGGCGGAGGCGGATCGCCGTCTGGCCCGTATCGCGTAATTCATTCCGCGGGTTTAGAGTCAAGATATGCAGTCATCGCACCACGATTCGGGTTTCACGGTCCGGTTGGCTGACCTCGACGCCGGACGCACAGGCGCCGGTTCCGGCCCCGCCGGCGCGCCTCTGGCCGGGTCGCCCACCGCTGTCCAAGGAAAGACCTTCCGGCAGCGCCGCAGGAACCGGCACGGCCGGGGGCTTCGCGGCGAGCTCATGCTCCCCACCCTGCCCGGGTACCGGACCCGCTCCGACCGCTTCGATGACTTCGTCCTGGACTCGGCCCAGCGGCTGCATGACATCTGGGGCAAACCCCTCGACGGCGTCCGCTTCGCCGTGGACGAGATCCCGCCGGGCCTGGAGCAGCTCGTGGCGGACCGCACGCCCGCGCCGATGGGCGCCTTCACGGCCGCGACGGCAGAGGACGGACCGGTCATCACGCTGTACCGACGGGTGGTGGAGCAGGCGTGCGGAACCCGGGACGAGCTCCAGGACCTCGTGCACGACGTCGTTGTGGAATACACGGCCGAGATGCTCGGCGTACCCCCTGAGTCCCTCGACCCGGTCTATCGCCGCCGGTACTAGCCGGACCCTGCCCGGACCGCGCCTTGGTCTGCCCCGGGCCTAGTAGCCCAGCGTGACGGGGACCTGCCGTTGTCCTGCCGCTTCCGGTGCCAGCGCCACCGCGGAAATGTCCTGACGGCCGTCCTGCCCCAGGACCAGCGCCCCGTATGCCGGGTCCCCGGCGGCGGACACCACATAGCCCACGAGCGGCGAGCCGCCCACGTCCGCGGGGACCTTGATGGACACGGTGGTTCCGCCGGCAATATCGGCGGTGCCGGCGGTCCGGATCTTGCCGTCCGCCGTGATCGGCGTGTAGGTCACTGTTGCCGGGCCGTCGGGGGCGCCGAGAACGAGCTGCCGGTCGCCCGTGCGGGGAACCGCAACGATGTGCTGGCTGCCCAGCCGGGCCGAGGCGGCGGAAAACGCGATGTCCGCTGCGTCCCCGGACTGCAGTCCCCGCGTGAGCCGGGCAGTGGCCGCGAACGAGACATCCGAGCTCGCCGCCACGGTGTAGGTCCCGGCCGGGACGCCGGCCAGGGAAACTTCCGTGACCGCACCGGCCTTCGCCGTGACCACGCCGCCGCCGGGCAGCGCCTTCTGGCCGTCGGGTCCATACAGCTTGATCTCGACCACGGCGTCGGCGGCCCCCGGCACGGCGACTTCCAGGGCCGGTACCGCGTCGGCGAAGCCCGGCTTCGCCGTCAGCGCTGCCAGCGCCGCCGGATCCTGGATTTCGAGACCGGCGGCCACCTGGTTGGCGGACGGGGCGGTGCCGGGCGTAATGAAGTCGACGCCGCCCGGTGTGAGGCCGCGGAGCACGCTTTGCTGGATCACGGCAGCCACCGGACCGCCGGTGCTGCGAACCCGCACGCCGAGCCGTTCCTGCCCCGGCGCGAGCCCGGCCAGGATTATGGAGCGGGTGCTGCCGGGCGCCACGAGCAGGCCGCGGCTTCCGGGCGCCTGGATAGGGCCCTCGGAGCCAAGCAGGTCCAGGCTCACCGTCGCCGGCGTGCTGGAGGCATTGGTCAGGTTCAGGACTGCCGACCGGCCAAGGGCCGTGTTGGCGCCGACCAGCCAAAGATCGTTGCCGGGTTGCTGGCAGGCGGCGGCCGCGGAACCCTGGAGGTCACCGTCCTCGGCCCTGTAGCTCAGGACGGCGCCGGCAGCTGCCTGGCGGTTGTCCTGGGCATCGGCGCTGAGGACGCTGATGTTGTCCACCTCACGCTGGGGCACGACGCCAGCGACCAACACGGGCGTGCGGGCCGCAGGCGCTGAGGCGGCAGGCGCAGCCGCGGCACCCTTGGCGATTTCGGCGAGGGGGGCACCCTTGAGCGGGGCGAGCCGGCTGCCGGGGATGATGCCCGCGCTTGAGCCGAGCACGGCGGCGCTGACGGCAGTCGTCGCGGTGGCGGATTCCGGACTGAACTGGGGATCGGTGCCCACGGGGGTGCCCTCGAGCAGCCGGGCCGGGCCCGGGCAAACCCCGACGCTGCTGCCGGCCGGCACCGCCGCAACGGGGGCCTCGAGCTGCCTGCTGGCGGGGCTTTGGGGTGCCAGCGACGCCGCCGCTACCAGGCCGCCGCCCGCGGCAACGAGGGCGACCGCAGAGAGGACACCGCCGATCACACCGGCCCGCGGCAGGCCCCGCTTCCGCGGCGCCGGACCCGACTGGGTTTCGGTGGCGGTGTCGGTTTCGGTTTCGGTTTCGTGGTCGCCCTTAGACATGCTGATGTTCCTTACGCAGGGAGGCTTCGTCCCTGGACAGGCCGGTGTTGGACCGGCGGGCAGGCATGGGCACGGCCAGGAGGACAGTCAGCCCGATCATCACGGCCTGCGCGATTCCGATCAGGGGGGCCCAGGGTGCTTCGTAACGGATGCTCAACTGGCCGCCCTGGGCGGGCAGGGTGAATGCCTGGGACCATCCCGACGTCGTTGAGGTCAGGCGGCGCCCGTCAAGCCAGGCGCTCCAGCCCGGATCCGCCCGGTCTGCAAGCACTGCCAGGCGGCCCTCGGGGCCGGCCGGAACAGTGCCGGCTGCCGAAACTTCCTCCGCAGAAAGCAGGCCGATGGCGGCGCCGCTGGCTTCCACCACCCGGACCCGGTGTGCGACGTCGGAGGCCGTGATGCCGGGCCGGTCCAGCGGGCTGACCCGCCAGAGCCAGCCGGTCCCGGTCTGGCCGACGGCGACGAGTCCGGGGACTGCGTCCATGCGGCTGGCCGTCAACTCAGAGGCTGAATCGGCAACCCGGAGCACGACAAAGCCGACGCCGAGCCGTTCGAGGTCTTCCCGCGGATCCACACCCTCGCCGGCCACGATGGTGGCCACGACGTTGCGGAGCGAGCCGGCGACGGCGTCGTCGTCGCGGACCGTCTCCTGACCCGGCGCCCCAATGATGCTGCGGGCCGCGGCGATCGTTGACAGCGCATCCAGGGTGGTGCCGGCTCCGCGCATAAGTGTTGCGTCGAAGCTTCCGTCCTCGTTGCTGGCAATCAGCAGCGTCCGGGACTGTTCCGGGCCCTCGCCGCGGTCAACCGCCGTCGCGGGCAGGGTGCGGGCCTGGGCAGGCTGAACGAGCCTCGGCGTCCCGAGACCGGCCGGCGCTTCGGTGGCTGCCGCTGCCGGTGCCGGTGACAGCGACGTGGGCTGCAGCAGGTTTTGCGCGGTCCACACGGTGAACCCGGCCAGGGGCGCGGCCAGCAGCAGGGTCAGGGTTGCCGCTGCCGTGCCGCGGATCAGGACCTTCCGTGCCAGCCCGGTGCCGGCCGTCCGGTCGGCAGCGTCAATGAGTCCTTCGGCTGCGATCAGCGCAGCACCCAGGAGCGCAAACGCGGCCGCCGACACGGCGGGGCCGGGGAACGGCGTGACCAGGACATCGGCGCTGGCGCCGGAGGCGACATGCCCGGCGAGCCAGCCGCCGGCCAGCATCAGGACTGCCGCGGCCCACAGGCAGCGTGCCGTCCAGGTGCGTCCCGCCAGCACCAGCCGGCGCGGCATGAACATTGCGGCGAGGGCCAGCAGCAGCACCGGCAGCCCGAAAAGCAAGGCCAGCAGCAGCGCCCACGGCAGACCGGCCAGCCCGGTGGAGTCCGCGGCGGACCCGCCGAAGGCACTGAGCCCGGTGAGTCCGGCACCGGCATCGAAGTTCAGCGGCTGGCCCAGGGCCTGTTGCCACAGCGGGGCGGCATCGAAACCGAGCGGCAGGCCCGGGTCGGCCAGAAGCGCCCGCGGCCGGTCCAGGACCGAGAAGGCGAAGGGCAGGAACAGTGCCAGGCTGGGCAGGAGTGCCCACCACACCGTGCGGCCGCGCCGGCCCAACAGCACGCCGCAGAGGGCCACGACGGTCATGGAGGGCACCAGCAGCGAGGGCGCCGCGGCGGTGACCACGGCCAGGGCGAGACCCGCGGCGGCCGCAGCCGTCCACGAGGGCGTTCCGTTGACGCCGGGACGGGCGGCGGGCTTGGGGGTGAGCCGTCCCTGGCCCGGGGCCGGGACGGCCTGCACGCGGCGGCCTGCGGCCGTGCCGGTCGCCCGGAGCAGCGCCAGGGCGAGCACCGGGATCATGACGTGCGCGATCAAGGCGCCCAGCCGGCCCTGGTTGAGGGAAATCTGGAGTGCCGGCGCCGCGGCCCACACGAGGGCGGCCGCGAGGCGCAGCCTCCGGCGTGTGGTCAGGGCGCCGGCTGCGAACCACGCGCCCAACGCGGACAGCGGCATGGCGAGGATCAACAACCAGCCGACGGCGCCGTTGGCGTCGCCGGCACCGAGCACGCCCAGCACCCACAGGAGGTAGCCGAAGGGATCGCCGTGGCCCGGGAGGCCCGCCCCGAGACTGATCCACCAGGTGGAGGCGTGGTTCCAGATTTCGGAGAGGTGCACTGAGACGGGGATCAGTGCGCCGCCGGAGACGGCCGGGGCACGGAACAGGCTGAGCAGTCCGGTCAGGGAGACCGCCAGGGTCACGAGCATGGCCAGCACCGCACCGCTGCCGACCCAACCGCGGTCCGGGGTGGCGATGGCGGCGAAGTCGTCAGTGTTCCCGGTGTTGCCCGTGGGCTGCTCGGCCAGCGGATCGGTGCCCGTGAGTTCGTCGCCGAAGTCGTCGGCGCCGAGCGCCTCGATCAGTGAGCGCCGGTGCGCCCAGACCTCACGGCGCGGCGTCTGCAGTCCCTTCATGACGGAGCGCCGGATCCGGCGGGTGCGCGCGGAGTTGCGCCGTCCTCGGATCACAGCCGCCGGGCGGGCCAGGGCAGCAAAGGTCGCCATCAGTTGGGAGAACCCGTGCCCCGGGTCCTTGACCGCAATGCTCAGGACAAGTTTGAAAAGGCTGCCCAGGAGGGCGCCGGCCGCGTGAAGCGGGACTTTCCAGCCTGCGGCGTGCTTGAGCCGCAAGTGCACCTGTGCCTTGCGTGCCGCGGTCGCGTTGCCCAGGGCACGGGGACGGTGCGAGACATGGAACATCCTGGCGCTGGGGACCACCACCACGCGGTGCCCGGCGAGGCGGTTGCGCCAGCAGAAGTCGACGTCGTCGCCGCTTCCGGGCAATGCCGGATCGAAACCCCGGAGCTCCTCCCAGATGTCGCGGCGGACCAGCATGCCGGCGGAATTGACCGCAAAGGTGTCGCTGCGGCCGTCGTACTGGCCCTGGTCGAGCTCGTCGGCGTCGATCAGCGTCAGGCGCTCCGCCCAGCGGCTCGTGGAGAGGCCGACGTCGATCAGCCGCCTCTCGGCATGCCAGTCCAGCTGCTTGCAGCCTGCCACCGTGACCGACGGCGCCCGCTCGACCGCACGGAGGAGTTCGGCCAGGGCCTCGGGTGCCGGTGCGGCGTCGTCGTGCAGCAGCCAGATCCAGTCGGCGCCCGGCACGGCACCGGCGGAGCCCTCCGCAGGCCATGGGTCGAGGGCCTTGAGCCCGGCCATGACAGCTCCGCCCATGCCGGACTTTGGCTGGTCGAAGACAGTGACGTTGGCCTTGCCCAGTTCCTGTTCGAGGAGGGCGGCGGAGTGGTCGCGGGAGCCGGTGTCGACACCGATCACGGCGTCGGCGGGCCGCGTCTGGGCCGCCAGCGCCGCGAGAGTCCTGGGGAGAAAATCACCGCCGTCGTGGGAGACCACGACGGCGGTGACTCGTACTTCTTGAAGAATTAGACTGCTCGCTTCCTAAGCCGGCGCCGCTCGCGCTCGGAGAGGCCTCCCCAGATCCCGAAGCGCTCGTCGTTGGACAAGGCGTATTCGAGGCACTGGGAACGCACGTTGCAGGCGCCGCAGACTTTCTTGGCGTCGCGGGTGGAGCCGCCCTTTTCAGGGAAGAAGGCTTCGGGATCAGTCTGGGCGCACAACGCATCGGTCTGCCAGCCGAGCTCGCCCTCGTCGTCGAAATCCTGCCGGGACGGCAGTCCGATCCAGACGGGCTGCGCGGGGGTACCGGTACCGGGCGAATGGAGCTCCATCGGCGGGTCGAGGGGATCGCTGTCATGATCCGGGCCGGCAAGGAGTTCGTCGTGCGCTGCGAGGAAGGCTGTGGCGGCCTCCTGCAGGGAATCCTGGGTGTGTTCGTTATAGCGGTCAGCCGCGTCCGGGTCCGCCGGATCTACGTACCAGTCACTCGGCACGCCGCGTGACCGGTATTTCGCCGTGGCCTGGCCGGCAACTACGGCATCTTCATGGATACGCTCTGCTAGCCCCATGGCGTCCCCCTCCTGATTTGCAGCCACTGCAAGACCCCCTTGGCAGTCGGTTGAATGCCGGTTTATGCGCAGTGGCTTAGATAACTAATTACACGCGTGTAAGTATCCGGGAGTCAAGCCACGGCGGAGATAATAATCAACTTGATACACAAAGTGCAGGCACGCCACGCCCGGAATTTTTTCGCCCCTTCCGCAGGAATCCGCGGAATAATCAGGGTACTGAGCACTTCTGGGGGTTTTCATTGAGTTTTCGGGAAATTTTTCCCACCCCCACGCGAAGGTCGCAGGACGCGGCAATCGCCGGCGTGACGGACGTCACGGCGGCGGGGGCTGATTGGCCGTAACAAGAGCCGTGGCAAGATGAGGGCATGAGCATTCCGGCGATCGAACTGATGACAGCGCTGCGGTCCGGCCAGGCCACGGCGCCCCGGCTGACCTGGTACGGCCCCGAATCGGAGCGGGTTGAACTCTCTGGCCGCGTGCTGGACAACTGGGTGGCGAAGACTTCGAACCTGTTGCAGGACGAACTCGACGCCGAACCGGGCATGCGGCTGCGGCTCGACCTGCCCGCGCACTGGAAGTCGGTGATCCTGGCCCTCGCGGCCTGGCAGCTCGGCATGGAAGTGGTCTTCGACGACGCGGAGGCGGAGCTGCTGGCCACCGCCGACCCGGGTCCGGGCGCTGCCGCGGGTGGGGTTGACGCCGTCCTGGCCGTGTCGTTGCCGGCGCTGGCCATGCGGTGGACGGGCGAGCTGCCCACCGGCGTCCTCGACTACGCCGCCGAGGTCCGCTCCCACGGCGACATATTCATGCCCCACGTGGATCCGGAGGCGGAACGCCCCGCGGTCCGCACCTCGGACGGCGCAGTCCACGCCCACGGGGCACTCCTGGACGGTTTTGCCGCGCACCAGCACACCGGACTGCGGCTGCTCGTTCCGGCGGCGGACGGCCTCGAAACAGTCCTTGCGCAGTCACTGGGAACCTGGAAGGCCGACGGTTCCGTGGTTCTGGTGCACCCCGACGTAGAGGTGACCGGCAAGCTGCGGGCCGCCGAGCGCATCAGCGGGGACTGATCCCCAGGCCGGCGGTTCCTTAGGACAGCCGGCCCCTTGGCCGGCGGTTCCTTAGGACGGCGGGCCGGGCAGCTCCGGATCGTTGACGGATTCCCTGACGGCCGCCCTGGCAACGGGCTCAGAGTGCGGGTGCAGTTCGATGATCTCGTGGTCGTGCGAGAACTCCGGTTCTTCGTCGAGTTCCTGGTTGAACACCAGGAAGCGGTAGGCAAAGAACCGGACCACGGTCGCGACCAGGATGCCGACCACCCCGGCCAGGAACAGCATGTTCTTGTCGCTAACACCCATGCCGTACTTCGCGATGGCGGTGAGGCCGGTGGAGATGCCGATCCCGATCCCGTTGATGATGAGGAACATCACGAACTCGCGCAGCACGTTGGCCTGCCGGCGGTGCCGGAACGTCCAAAAACGGTTCGCAATCCAGGAGAAGACCGTGGCCACGCTCGCCCCGAAGAAGCGGGCCTTGGCCTCGCTGTCGGTCATGGGACCGTGCATCAGGTAATACGTCAGTCCGTTATCGATGACGAACGCGATGCCGCCGACGGCGCCGAACTTGGCCACTTCGCGCCAGAACAGCGAGGCCAGCCCGCGCATGCGCTCGTTAAGTGTAGTAATCATGACCCTCCGTGGCCTTCTGGAACTGTCGGCCATTGGGCCAAACGCCCATTTTAGCGCCGTTTCCCGGGACTCCGCCCTCACTGGCCGTCCACACGGCTCCCTCCGCACCCGGCGTCGGGCGGCACCCGGGTGGGTACGGAACGCCCGGTCCGGCACCGTTCCCGCGCTTGTCAATCCCTTAAAGCCGGGTTCGCGTGAGGTTTTCGGTAGGCTGGGACTTGTGACTTTTCCTGTAATCGGTGTTGTTGGCGGCGGCCAGCTTGCCCGCATGATGGCCCCTGCCGCGACCGCCCTGGGCTTTGAGCTCCGTGTTCTCGCCGAAGGCGAGGACGTCTCCGCAGTCTCTGCCGTGGCTAACGCCCCGGTCGGCGACTACAAGGATCTGGAGCATCTGCTCGAGTTCTCCCGCGGCCTGGATGTTCTGACGTTCGACCACGAGCACGTCCCCACGGCGCACTTACGGTCCTTGATCGGTGCCGGTGTGAACGTCCATCCCGGCCCGGATGCCCTGGTCAACGCCCAAGACAAGCTGGTGATGCGCGCCGCGATCGACCGGCTCGAGCTTCCGAACCCCACGTGGGCCGCCGTCGCCAATGTGGCGGATCTCGTCGCCTTCGGCGAGCAGACCGGCTGGCCGGTGGTTTTGAAGATGCCCCGCGGCGGCTACGACGGCAAAGGCGTGCGCATCGTGTCCTCGCCCGAGGACGCGGCGGACTCCGCCGACTGGTTCGAGGCCATGTCCCCCCTGCTGGCCGAAGCCAAGGTGGAATTCAGCCGCGAGCTCTCTGCCATGGTCGCAAGAACGCCGGACGGTGAAACACGGGCGTGGCCGGTGGTGCACACCATCCAGGTGGACGGGGTGTGCGATGAAGTGATTGCCCCGGCCCTGGACATCTCTGTCGATGTGGCCGCGGCCGCGGAGAACGCCGCGGTCCGGATCGCCAGCGAGCTTGGCGTGACCGGTGTCATGGCCGTCGAACTCTTCGAGACGCCGGGCGTGGGCGCAGGCTTCCTGATCAACGAACTCGCCATGCGCCCGCACAACACCGGGCACTGGACCCAGGACGGCTCGGTGACCAGCCAGTTCGAACAGCACCTGCGGGCCATCCTGAACCTGCCGCTGGGCGCCACTGACCTGCTGGGACCCGTCGTGGTGATGAAGAACTTCCTCGGCGGCGCCAACCAGGACCTCTATTCCGCCTTCCCCGCCGCCCTCGCAAGCGAGCCGGCCGCGAAGGTGCACTGCTACGGCAAATCCGTCCGGCCCGGCCGGAAGATCGGCCACGTCAACCTGGTCGGGACCTCAGCCGCCGACGTCGACTCCGTGCGGCAGCGGGCCACTACCGTGGCCGACATCATCCGGAACGGCCGGACCCACGCCGGCACAATGCCGGCAACCTCCGAGGAGACCGCATGAGCACCGCACGCAGCCCCGAAGCCAACACCGCAGGAACCCCCCTCGCCGGCACCCGCGCTGACACCCCGCTCGTGGGCCTGGTCATGGGCTCGGATTCGGACTGGCCTGTCATGGAAGCCGCCGCCGAGGCCCTCGCAGAGTTCGGGATCCCGTTCGAGGCCGACGTCGTTTCGGCCCACCGGATGCCCACGGAGATGATCCGCTACGGCCAGACGGCCCACGAGCGCGGTCTTCGCCTGATCATTGCCGGCGCCGGCGGTGCCGCGCATCTTCCCGGCATGCTCGCCTCAGTCACTCCCCTGCCGGTGATCGGCGTCCCCGTGCCGTTGAAGACCCTGGACGGCATGGATTCCCTGTTGTCCATCGTGCAGATGCCGGCCGGTGTTCCGGTCGCCACCGTCTCGATCGGCGGCGCGCGCAACGCCGGCCTCCTGGCCGTGCGCATGCTGGCCTCGGGCACGGACGAACTCGCCGTCCAGCTCCGGGCGGACCTCCTGGAGTTCGCCCAGGAACTGAACGACGTCGCAACCCGGAAGGGCGCGAACCTGCGGCAAAAGGTCAGCGAAGTGTTCGCTGCCGGAAACGTCACCCCTCGTAGCAGCAATTAAGGAAGCCATTAGGAACCCCGGCATGAGCAACAGCTACGCCCCGACGCACCGCCCTGAGAGCCCCGGGCAGTCCGGGCGGGCACCGAGCGACCCGGTCCGGCACCCCTCCGGCGCCCCGTCCCCGGTGCTGACCAAGCGGGCGTTCGTCCTGATCCTCATGACGCTGCTGGTTCCCGGCAGCGCCCAAATCGTCGCGGGCAACCGCCGGCTTGGACGGGCTGCGCTGCGCGTGACCTTCACGGTCTGGGCGCTGGCCCTGCTGGCCGTGCTGCTCCTGCTCGCGTCCCGCTCCACGCTCATCAACCTCCTCACCGGCACGGTGCCCTCGCTCTTGCTGGTGCTCGGCCTCGCGTGCCTGGCCATCGGCTGGGCAGCCCTGTTCCTGAACACCCTGCGGCTGATCCGGCCCGGGCTGCTCGCCCCCAGGATCCGTCCCGCAGTGGTGCTGGCGCTCGTGCTGGCCATGATCCTCAGCAGCGGATCCCTGGGCTACGCGGCCTATCTGCTCAATGTCAGCCGCGACGCCATCGGCAGCATCTTCTCCGGCTCCGGCCCCACCCTTGAGCCGTCCGAGGGCCGGTACAACTTCCTGATGATGGGCGGCGACGCCGGAGCAGACCGGACGGGCCGCCGGCCGGACAGCCTCTCGGTGATCAGCGTCGATGCCAAGACCGGCAGCACGGCGATCATCTCCGTGCCCCGCAACCTCCAGAACGCCCAGTTCAGCGCGGAGTCGCCGATGCGCCAGGTGTATCCGGACGGCTACAACTGCGGCGACGAATGCCTGATCAACGCGATCAACACCGAGGTCACCAACGAGCATCAGGACCTCTATCCCGGGGTGTCCGACCCCGGTGCGCAGGCCACCCTCGAAGCGGTGTCCGGGACGCTGGGCATCAAGGTCCAGGCCTACGTGCTCGTGGACATGGACGGATTTTCCAAACTCATCGACGCCATGGGCGGCATCCGGATCAAGGCCGGCGGCTGGGTCCCCATCAGCGGACCGATGGTGGATGAGGCCAACGGCATCCACGGCATGCCGGACGGCTGGATTCCGGCCGGCAACCAAACGCTCGACGGCTTCCACGCGCTCTGGTACGGCCGGTCCCGGGAATTCGTGGACGACTACGCCCGCATCCAGCGCCAGCAGTGCGTGCAGCAGGCGATGCTGAAGCAACTCGATCCGGCAACCCTGCTGGCCAAGTTTGAGGACATCGCCAAGGCCGGCACCAAGGTGGTCGAGTCGAACATCTCCTCCGGCCAGCTCGGCAGTTTCGTGGACCTGGCCATGAAGGCCAAGGGACAGGACGTCAGCCGCCTGACCATCGGCCCGCCCGACTTCAACGCGGCCTTCTCGACGTCCCCGGACTTCGGCCTCATCCACGAGCGGGTAGCCAAACTGCTGGCCAGCCCGTCCGCAGGCGCCGCCGCGGCTGATGACACGGCCGTTGAAGATACGGTCCTGCAGCCCGGAACGTCCGCCGGGCCGCTCTCCGCCGCCGGCGCTGCCCCGGCCACCGCGCCCCCGCCCGCGCCGCCCGCGCCGTCGGATTTCACCCCGGTGACCACCACGCCGGACGGCGAGCCGATCACCGAAGAGATGCTGAACCAGTTCAAGCGCAACGGCGACGAACAGTCCATCCGCGACCTCGTCGCCACCAACGGGCAGTGCGCGCCGCTTTAACCCCGGGCAACAGTTTTGACCGCAACGTGACGAGACATTTCATTGATCAGACAGGGACCAGGCCATGTACGAACTTGAGAACGTCCTCCGGCCCTATGCCTGGGGCTCCCCGACGGCCATCGCCGGGCTGCTGGGCAGGCCGGCTTCCGGCGGTCCCGAAGCAGAGCTCTGGATCGGCGCCCACCCGGACTCCCCGTCCGTCGCGCTGACGCCGGCGGCCGGGGGTGCCGGCCGGCACGCGCCGGAAACGCACGACGGCGGACGGCTGGCGCTGGACACCTTGATCGCCGAGGATCCGGAACATTGCCTCGGCAGCGCGAGCGTGGCCGCTTTCGGTCCGCGCTTGCCGTTCCTGCTCAAAGTCCTCGCGGCGGAGGCGCCCTTGTCCTTGCAGGTGCACCCGACGCTCGCCCAGGCCCGGGAGGGCTTCGCACGCGAGGAAGCCGCCGGCGTCGACCCCGCCGCCACGGAGCGCAACTACAAGGACGATAACCACAAGCCCGAAATGATCTTCGCGCTGACCCCGTTCGAGGCGCTCTGCGGTTTCCGGCCGGCCGCGGAATCCCGTGCGGTCTTCCAGCATCTGGCGGCGTGCTTCGACCTCGCCGGGCTCGAGCTGCCGCCGCTGATCCCGCTGCTGCTCGAAGACTTGGCGCAGCCGGACGAACCCACGGCGCTGCGCTCCGCCTTCGAGCGTCTCATCACCGGCGGCGGTGACGTCGCGGACGCGACGGCGATGATCGTCGCGGCCCTCGTCTCCGGTGCACCCATGGCTGGGCACGAGGCGGAACTGTCCACCGCGGTGAGCCTGAACGGCCGGTACCCCGGAGATCCGGGCGTGCTGATTTCCCTGCTGCTGAACCGGATTTCCCTGGCCCCGGGGGAGGCCGTCTACCTGCCGGCCGGCAATGTCCACGCCTACCTGCACGGCCTCGGAATCGAGGTCATGGCGTCCTCGGACAACGTGCTCCGCGGCGGGCTCACGCCGAAGTTCGTGGACGTGCCGGAACTGCTCAAAACAGTCGCGTTCGAGGCCGTCGCCGTGCCCATGCTGCCCGCCGAGACCACCATGCTGGGCCAGGAACTCTTCCGGCCGCCGTTCCGGGAATTCCAGCTGCAGCGAATTGTTCTGGCGCCCGGGGCGGAGCCGGTGCCGCTGGCGCAGTCCGGTGCCGCCGTCGTCATTGTCACGGGCGGCTCCGTCCGCCTCGACTCCCCCAAGGGCGAGCTGCGGCTGGATCTTGGCGCCAGTGCCTTCCTGACCGCCGCAGAGGCCCCGGTCAACGTCCACGCCGTTTCCGGCGCCACAGGCCCCGCCCTGGCATTTGCCGTCACCACCGCATTGGAAGCCTGACACCATGGATTATTTCCTGCAGAGCCCGCAGTGGGCACAGTTCCAGCGTTCGCTGGGACGCACGGTCCACGAACAGTCCGGCCCCGGGTGGCGCTTCCTCGCGGTCGAGGAATCCAATCCGGCCGGCAAACTGCTGTACTCCCCGTACGGTCCGGTCGCCGAGTCGCTGGCAGCGTTCGACGCCGCGCTGGCGGCCCTGACGGACCTCGCCCGGACCAGCGGGGCCGTGTTTGTCCGGGTTGAGCCGGTCACCGCAGGGTTCACCGCCGCCGAGGCCGACTCCGTGCTCCGCAGCCGCGGCCTGCAGCCGGCTCCGGCAAGCCAACAGCCCGAGCTCAGCTGGATTGTGGACCTGGACCGGGATTTCAAGGACGTCCTGGCGGACATGAAGCCGGCGAACCGGAACCTGTTCCGCAACATCCACAAGAAGGGCGTGACCTTCCGCTCCAGCCAGGACCCGGCAGAGATCGTCGTCCTCCTGGACTTCTTGCACATGACGGCCGCCCGCAACGGCTTCAAGCCGCAAAGCGACGAATACCTGAGCCAGGTGGCCCGGGCGCTGATGCCGGCCGGCGCCGCGACGCTGTTCATCGCGGAGCTCGACGGCCACCCCATCGCCGCGGCCCTGGCCTACGATTCGGCCGACACCCGGACCTACGCCCATGCCGCCCTGGACGACACCCACCGCAAACTCAGCGCGGGCATTCCCCTGCTCATCACCCTGATCGCGGACGCCCAGGCGAAGGGCCTCAAGCACGTGGACCTCTGGGGTGTGGCCCCCGCGGACCAGCCCGACCACAAATGGGCCGGGTTCACGGCGTTCAAGAAGTCGTTCGGCGGCCGCGGGATCGCCTATCCCGGAACGTGGGACCTGCCGGTCCGCAAAGTGCGCTACGGCAGCTACCAGCTGGCCCGCAAGGGCGCCCAGCTCGCGAAGAAGCTGCGCGCCCGGTCCTGGGCCCTCGCTAACCGCTAAGGGCGCTGCCGGCGCTAGCTGGCGGGGGTTATCGCGTGCCGCTGCGCGTCGTAGGCGCTGGCCACCATCTGCTCCACGGAGTGCCGCATCTTCCAGTCGAGATCGCGGGCAGCCAGCGTGCCGTCGGCCACGATCCGGTCCGGATCCCCCGCCCGGCGCGGACCGATTTCGGGTTCGAAATCGATTCCCGTGACGTTGGCCATCGCCGTCATGATCTGGCGCACGGAGAGCCCGTCCCCGGATCCGAGGTTGTACACGCGCTCCAGCGGCTTGCCCGCCGCGAGGGCTTGGGCGGCGGCCACATGCGAGGTGGCCAAGTCGGCCACGTGCACGTAGTCGCGTACGCAGGTTCCGTCCGGCGTGTTGTAGTCGATGCCGTTGATGCGCGGCGTCTGGCCGGCCGTGAGCGCCCGCAGCACGATCGGGAAAAGGTTGTGGGGGCTCGTGTCGTAAAGCTCGGGCGCACCGGAGCCGACCACGTTGAAGTACCGCAGCGAGGTGTGGTTCAGGCCCCGGGCCCGGCCCTGGTCCCGGATCAGCCATTCGCCGATGAGTTTACTCTCGCCGTAGGGCGATTCCGGGTTGGTGGGCGTCGCCTCGGTGACGACGTCGCCGGTGGGCGTGCCGTAGGTGGCCGCGGACGAGGAGAAAACCAGTTTGTCGACGCCGGTGAGCTCCATGGCCTTGAGCAGCTGCGCGGTGCCTGTGACGTTCTGTTCATAGGTCAGCAGCGGCTCCTGGACGGAAACCCCGGCGTACTTGAATCCGGCCAGGTGGATCACCCCGGTCACCGCGTGCTCCCGCAGTGTGTGGGCCACCAGGTCGGCGTCGAGGATGCTGCCGTGGATGAACGGCACATCGGCCGGCACGAACTCACGGTGCCCGCTGGAGAGGGAGTCAATCACCACCGGCTGGATCCGGGCCCCGCGCAAAGCGGAAACCACATGAGAACCGATATATCCTGCACCGCCAGTTACGAGCCACGTCATGGCCCCACCCTATCTAATCCCACCGGCTCCGGCCGCCCCGGGCAATAGACACGGCATCAGACACCGGGACTAAGACGACGAATCCCGGGTCGCGGAGGCGGCCCGGGATTCGCGGTGTTCAGTGGTGCAGTTCAGCGTTGCCGCGTTAGTGCTAGCTCTTGCGGGCGTAGCCTTCCCACTTGCTGGCCTGGTGTTCGCCGTCCACGAAGCGGATGGTGCCGGACTTGGAGCGCATCACGATGGACTGGGTGAGGACCTTGTCCTTGGAGTAGCGGACGCCCTTGAGGAGGTCGCCGTCGGTGATGCCGGTGGCCGCGAAGTAGCAGTTGTCGCTCGAGACGAGGTCGTTGGTCGAGAGCACCCGCTCAAGATCGTGGCCGGCGTCGATGGCCTTCTGCTTCTCTTCGTCGCTCGTGGGCCACAGGCGGCCCTGGATGACGCCGCCGAGGGACTTGATGGCACAGGCCGCGACGATGCCTTCCGGGGTTCCACCGATGCCCATCAGGGCGTCGACGCCGGTGCCGGCACGCGCAGCGGCGATGGCCCCCGCGACGTCGCCGTCCATGATGAACTTCGTGCGGGCGCCGGCTTCGCGGATTTCCTCCACGAGGGGGCGGTGCCGGTCGCGGTCCAGGATCATGACGTTGAGCTGGTTGACCTTGACGCCCTTGGCCTTGGCGATCAGGTGCAGGTTCT
Organism: Arthrobacter sp. P1_C12_2; assembly: GCF_056406415.1. NCBI lineage: Bacteria > Bacillati > Actinomycetota > Actinomycetes > Micrococcales > Micrococcaceae > Arthrobacter > Arthrobacter sp. P1_C12_2. The sequence goes on from NZ_JBFUAF010000003.1 coordinate 125,828, forward strand.
GCTTGACCGGCAGGCGCAGGTCCACCATGTCGGCCGCTTCCGGGCCGGTGACGAGCTTTTCCATGTAGAACACGGCGGAGGGGTCGAACATGGAGCCACGTTCGGCCACGGCCAGGACCGCCAGGGCATTGTTGATGCCGAGTGCGGTCAGGCGGGTTCCGTCGATGGGGTCGACGGCGACGTCGCACTCGGGGCCGGTGCCGTCGCCGACGCGCTCACCGTTGAACAGCATCGGGGCTTCGTCCTTCTCGCCCTCACCGATGACCACGACGCCATTGAAGTGCACGGTCTGCAGGAAGGAGCGCATGGCGTCCACGGCGGCGCCGTCGGCCTTGTTCTTGTCGCCGAAACCCACCCAGTGACCGCCGGCGATGGCCGCGGCTTCCGTGACGCGGACAAGTTCCAGTGCGAGGTTGCGGTCAGGCTCGTCGATCCCGACGGCGAGCGAGGGGGAAAGCGTGGAGTACTTCTGGGACATGGGCGCTGGTGTCACGTGAACCTCTTCTTCGAGTGGCGGTCGTTGAACCCGTACGGCCAGGATCGATCCGTCGCGTTGATTCGTCTGATACTGATCATAGTCGGGGCGGGCCCGCGAGGTCATGGGATGACCGGCGCGTGACGCACTTCACCCCTGGGCGGCCGGAGCGGCGCGAATGTGAGATCGGCCCGGACATGCGCGACTATAGAGGGGTGAGTGAATTGCAGGACGCTTCCCCCGCCGCCCCCGGTTCTCCGGCTGGCAGCTCCCACGCCGCGGACCAGGACCTGTCCGGACAGCCGCCGGCGAAGCCCGTCATCGCCGCCGCCGCGGCCAAACGCGCCAACGCCTCCGTGATGGGCATGATCATCGCCCTGGTGGTGAGCATCGCCGCGTTCCTCCCGATCGTCCTCATGAACCCGTCCCCCAAGAGCGACGGATACCGGCCCAACGTCAACGTCAGCGCCACAGCGCAGAACGCGGCGGGTGTGGCGGGATTCACACCCGTGGCGGCCGATACCGGCGACGCATTCCGCGCCAACTACGCCCGCTGGGAGTCCGGCGCCGGCAGCGGCGTCCCCGCCTGGGAAGTCGGCTACCTGACGCCCAAGGAATCCTTCATCGCCCTCGTTCAGACCCGCCAGGCCAACCCCACCTGGCTCCTGCAGCAGACCAAGAACGCGCCCGTGACCGGCACCCGCAACGCCGGCGGCCGGGACTGGGAACTGCGCGACACCGGCAAGGGCGAGAAATCCATGGTGCTGACCGAACGCGGCACCACCGTCGTCCTGTCTGGATCCGCAACGCTGGAGGAGTTCTCCACCCTGGCCGACGCGGTGGTGAAGTCGCTTGAAGGCAATCCTCCCGCCGGGGCACCGTCCAGCCCGCCGGCGCCCACGCCGGGCGCAACAGTTTCCCCTTCGGCCACCCCTTCACCGTAAAGTGGCCACGTGGCTACTTACCTGACTCCCGCGCTCGCCTGGCAGCGTCTCCGTGAAGGCAACAAGCGTTTTGTCGCCGGCATGTCGTCCCATCCCAACCAGGACGCGTCGCGGCGCTCGTCGCTGGTAGAAAACCAGCATCCCTTCGCCGTGATCTTCGGCTGCTCCGACTCCCGCCTCGCCGCCGAGATCATCTTCGACCTCGGCCTAGGGGACGCCTTCGTTGTCCGCACCGCCGGCCAGGTGATCGACGACGCCGTGCTCGGCTCGCTGGAGTACAGCGTTAGCGAACTGGACGTCCCGCTGATCGTGGTTTTGGGCCACGACCGTTGCGGTGCCGTCACCGCCACCAAGACCGCCGTCGAAACCGGCCAGATGCCGGCGGGTTTCATCCGCAGCTTGGTGGAGCGGATCACCCCGTCCGTGTTGACGTCGCTGCGTAACAATCAGACCGACATCAACGACATGGTGGTCGAAAACGTCAAGCAGACCTCGCAGCGGCTGGTGGACAGCTCCCGGGTGATTTCGGACGCAGTGGAAGGCGGCCGCACTGCAGTGGTCGGCCTCGCCTACAGCCTTGCTGACGGCCGGGCCGACCTCGTCTCCAGCATCGGCCGGCTCTAACCCTCGGCGCCCGGCCCCTTGCAGCCCGTTCACGGTTTTCGATGGGACTCCAACTCCCAATAAGCTAGCCCCATGACTTCCACAGATGAGTTGAACACCGAAGAGTTCCGCATTGAACACGACACGATGGGCGAAGTCCGCGTTCCCGTGAACGCCCTGTACCGCGCACAGACGCAGCGGGCAGTCGAGAACTTCCCGATCTCCGGCAAGACCCTGGAGCGCGCCCACATCGAAGCCCTGGCACGCGTGAAGAAGGCCGCCGCCCAGGCGAACGCCGAACTGGGGGTGCTCGATGGCGAGCTGGCCCAGGCGATCGCCGACGCCGCCGACCAGGTTGCGGCCGGCAAGTACGACGGCGACTTCCCGATTGACGTCTTCCAGACCGGCTCCGGCACGTCCTCGAACATGAACACCAACGAGGTCATCGCCGAGCTCGCCACGCGGGCCCTCAAGTCCGCCGGAAGCGACAAGGTTGTCCACCCCAACGACCACGTCAACGCCTCGCAGTCCTCCAACGACGTCTTCCCGACCTCCGTCCACGTCGCCGCCACGTCCGCGCTGATCAATGACCTGATCCCGGCCCTCGGCTACCTGGCAGAGTCGCTGGAGCGCAAGGCCACCGAATTCAAGGACGTCGTGAAGTCCGGCCGCACGCACCTCATGGACGCCACCCCCGTCACCCTGGGCCAGGAGTTCGGCGGCTACGCCGCCCAGGTCCGCTACGGCATCGAGCGCATCAACGCCTCCCTCCCCCGCGTCGCCGAGGTCCCGCTCGGCGGAACCGCCGTGGGCACCGGCATCAACACGCCGGCCGGATTCCCGGAGCGCGTGATCGAACTGCTGGCGGCCGACACCGGACTGCCCCTGACCGAGGCCCGCGACCACTTCGAAGCCCAGGCGAACCGGGACGGCCTCATCGAGGCCTCGAGCCAGCTGCGCAACATTGCGATCTCCTTCATGAAGATCAACAACGACCTGCGCTGGATGGGCTCCGGCCCCAACACCGGCCTCGGCGAAATCGCCATCCCGGACTTGCAGCCGGGCTCCTCGATCATGCCGGGCAAGGTCAATCCGGTCATCTGCGAAGCCTCCATCATGGTCTGCGCCCAGGTGATCGGCAACGACACCGCCATCGCGTGGTCCGGCACCAACGGCGCCTTCGAACTCAACGTCGGCATCCCCGTCATGGCCGCCAACCTCCTGGAATCCGTGCGCCTGCTGGCCAACACCAGCCGCGTCATGGCCGACAAGATGATTGACGGCATCACCGCCAACGTGGAACGCGCCCGCTTCCTCGCCGAGGCCTCGCCGTCGATCGTGACCCCGCTGAACAAGTTCATCGGCTACGAGAACGCCGCCAAGATCGCCAAGAAGGCCGTCGCCGAGGGCCTGACCATCCGCGAGACCGTCGTCTCCATGGGCTTCCTCGAGCGCGGCGAACTGACCGAGGAGCAGTTGGACACCGCCTTGGACGTCATGTCCATGACGCGCCCGCCGCACAAGGCCTAGCGGCTCCTGGCGGCGGCCCCGCCCCCGTAGAAACATCCGCCGCCGGCCGGCACCTTTCCTGGAAGGGTGCCGGCCGGCGGCATGTCTGCGCCCTAGACCATGGGCGGTTCCCCGCCGGCGGCCTCCCGCTCCTCCGCTGTGTAAGCCGCTGCCGCGGCGGCGTCAGCCATGCTGGCACCGCCGATCCGTGCCTCCCGCAACCGCCGCGTCTTGGCGGACTGGACGGAGAAGGCAGCATCGACGTTCCCTGCGGCATAGGTCAGGGCGTCCTCGGCGCGGATGCCGAGGCCGCCGGCGGTCAATACGGCGTCCTGGTTGGCGCCCAGATATGTGAACTGCCAGCCCCACTGGCTCTGCTGCCGCTGGACCAGGGCCTTGACCAGCTCGCCAGTGGCCTCGCGCGAGGAGTTCTCGTGCCCGTCCGTCAGCACGGCCACGAGCACGGTGCCGGGGCGCTGGTCCTCCGGGAGTGCCTCGAGTTCCGCGCCCGCCTCCCCGATCAGCCGGACCATGGCGTCGTGCAGGGCGGTGCTGCCCCGCGGCTGCAGGTCCAGGGCCGGCACGTCATGGATATCCACCGAGGCGTAGACGCGCTCGTAGGTGTCATCGAACTGCGCCAGCGAGAGCCGGCACCGGCCCGCCACGGCCTGCTGTTCGCGGACAAACGCCGCGAACCCGCCCACCGTGTCATCGGCGATGGTGCTCATCGAGCCGGAACGGTCCAGGAGGACGTACACGTGCGTCAGGGCTGAATCTGTCATGCTTCCCCATTTCCGGCCCGGACGGGGCTTCTGCCTCATCCGGGCCACCTGTTGCCAGCAGTATGGCTGGACAGGAGCAGGCTACGGCCGGGCACCGACATTTTGTCAGCACCAGACCAGAGCATCTTTTGCACTATTTCTGATTAAGTGCAAAAATACACTCTATGGGAAACAGTGCAACTAATATGGGTGGCCTCCGCGAGCGCAAGCGGGCCGCAACACGGGCGGCCATCACCGCCGTCGCGCGTTCCCTGACCGCCGAACGCGGCCTCAGCGGCTACACCGTAGAGGAGGTCTGCGAGCGGGCGGGCATCTCCCGCCGGACCTTCTTCAACTACTTCCCAGCCAAGGAAGACGCGATCCTCGGCCACGTCGACGACGACTTTCCCGAAGAGGTGGTGGCGCGGTTCATGGCAGGCGGCGCCGGTTCGCCCGCCGGGGAAATATCGGCCTCGCTGCTCGCCGACCTCGTGCGGCTGTCCCTTGACCTGTCTGAACGGATGAGCGGCTCCGAGGAAGAGACCCGTCAGCTGATCGGGGTGATCAAGAAGGAGCCCCAACTGATGCTGAAGATCATCGGCGCCACCGAGGAACGCGAGGCCGACTTCGCCCGGCTGCTCGCGGCCAGGGAGGGCGTTGCCGCCGACCATCCCGTGGTCCGCATGGCCGTGGTCCTCCTGGGAAACGTGGCCAGGAAAACCAGCGCCGACTACTTCTCCGAAGGCAATACCCGCCCCTACAAGGACATGCTGCTGGAAAACATTGCCGCCGCCCGCACGCTCTTCTCCCTGCCGTTCACCGTGTCCCACTTCGACACCGTCCACTTCAACACTGCCCAGTCAGACGCAGTCGAGTCCAAAACAGTCCAGTCCAACACTTCCGAAGGAGCGCAATGAGCGCCGCCGTCAGCACCAAGCCAGCAGCCGAGCCGCTGCTGCTGACCCAGAAACGCATCTGGATCATCTTCTCCGCCCTCATCGCGGGTATGCTGCTCTCCAGCCTTGACCAGACCATCGTGTCCACCGCCATGCCCACGATCGTCGGCAAGCTCGGCGGCGTGGAGCACCAGGCCTGGATCACCACGGCCTACCTGCTCGCTACCACCATCGTCATGCCCATCTATGGAAAGTTCGGCGATATCCTGGGGCGCCGGAACCTGTTCCTCATCGCCATCGCGCTCTTCACCCTCGCCTCCGTCGGCTGCGCCTTCGCCACGGACTTCTGGGGCTTCGTGGTCTTCCGCGCCATCCAGGGCCTGGGCGGCGGCGGCCTGATGATCCTGTCCCAGGCCATCATCGCCGACATCGTTCCGGCCAAGGAGCGCGGCAAGTACATGGGCCCGCTGGGCGCAATCTTCGGCCTCTCCGCCGTCGCCGGACCCCTGCTGGGTGGTTTCTTCGTGGACCACCTGACCTGGGAATGGGCCTTCTACATCAACATCCCGATCGGCATCGCCGCGTTCACCATCGCCTGGTTCACCCTGACGCTGCCGAGCAAGAAGGCCGAGAAGCGGATTGACATCCTGGGCGTGCTGCTGCTCTCCACGGCCACGACGTGCCTGATTTTCTTCACCGACTTCGGCGGCAAGAAGGACGAGGGCTGGGATTCGCCCCTGACGTGGGCCTTCGGCGCCGGGCTGGTGCTCGCCGCTACGGCCTTCGTGCTGGTGGAGCGCCGGGCCGAGGACCCCATCATTCCGTTGAGCCTGTTCAAGAACCGCATCTTCGTTAACTCCACCGCCATCGGCTTCACCCTCGGGCTGGGCATGTTCGCGGCGATCGCCTTCGTTCCCACCTTCCTGCAGATGTCCTCCGGGACCTCCGCCGCCGAGTCCGGCCTGCTGATGCTGCCCATGATGGCGGGCCTCATGGGCATGGCGATCTTCTCCGGCATCCGCATCTCCAAGACCGGCAAGTACAAGATGTTCCCGATCCTCGGGGCCGTCCTGACCATCGCGGCAATGCTGTGGTTGACCACGCTCACGGCCGCCACGCCCATCTGGGTCATCTGCGTGCAGCTGTTCATCTTCGGCGCCGGCCTGGGCTCGATCATGCAGGTGATTGTCCTGGTGGTCCAGAACTCTGTACCGGCGGACCAGATCGGCACGGCCACGAGCACGAACAACTACTTCCGTGAAGTCGGCGCATCCCTCGGCGTCGCAGTATTCGGCTCCATTTTCACCACCCGGCTCTCCGAGTCCCTGACCAATGCCTTCACCGGGGCCGGTGCCTCCGCTGAGCAGGCGTCGCAGTCCACCCGGACGATGGACCCGCAGGTCCTCAGCCAGCTCCCGGCGCAACTCAAAGACGCGATCGTCAACGCCTACGCGGACTCGCTCGCCCCCGTCTTCTGGTACCTGCTGCCGTTCCTGGTCATCGCCCTGATCCTGGCCCTGACCCTCAAGCAGATCCCGCTTTCGGACACCGCCGGCATGGTGGCTCGCGGGGAAGCGGTCGGCGGAGAGGAAGCCGAGCGGCTCGAGGCGGAACGGACCGCAGCCCGCCACGCCGCCGACAGCTCGGAGCCCACGAACCGCGACGAGCCGGAAGGGCCCACCGCGCACAGCAACTCCGGCGAGCCCAGTCACGACGACGGGCTAACCCGCCGGCGCGGCTGACGGCCCGGATTCGGGCCCACCCGCCGGCACCCGCCAGCGGGTGCCGGCCAGCGCCAGCCAGGGGCGCCGCAATCTTTGGGGGTTGCGGCGCCCCTGCTGCGTGCCGGGCCGGTCAGCAGCGGCCTGCCCGCGTGGGGTCAGTGCCGGTAGTGGACTTCGCCGGCGGGGTCAGCGGCCCGCCGGATCATCTCCAGATGCCCGGGCATGAGCTCCGGGAAGTCCTCCGGGCGGAACCATCCGACGTCGAGGGATTCGTCGTCGTTGACCCTGGCCTCTCCCGAGACGAAACGGCAGCGGAACACCAGGGTCAGAAAATAGCACGCGTCGCCGTTGGGATAGCGGGTCGGACCCACGGCATGCACCGAAACCAGCCGTTGCGCCGCGGCCACCACGCCGGTCTCTTCGAGAATCTCCCGCAGCAGGCCCGGCGCGGGGTCCTCGCCCGGTTCCAGGATCCCGGTGATCAGGCCCCATAGCCGGTTATCGGCGCGCTGGCCGAGCAGGACCCGGCCGACGTCGTCGAACACCACTCCCGTGACGCCGGGCAGCCAGAGGGTCTCGTGTCCGATCTTCTCGCGCAGTTTCAGGATGAAATCCGGCGTGGCCATGCCGTGTCAGCCTAACCGGCCGGAATCAGCAGCATGGCGGCCGCCGTGCCGGCCAGCATGAACGGCCCGAAGGGAATGGCCGACTGCAGCGTGCCGCGCCGCATGGCGAGCAAGCCCAGGCTCCACAGCCCGCCGAGGAGGAACGCGGCAAAGGTCCCGGCCATGACGTGCCCCCAGCCCAGGAATCCCAGGTACATCCCCAGGACGCCTGCGAGCTTCACGTCGCCGAATCCCATTCCCGGCGGATACACCGCGTGCAGCAGGAAGTAGAAGAGCCAGAGCGCGGCCCCGCCGGCGAGGACACGGAGCCCCGGCACGCCGAACGCCCCGGCGTCCGCGGCGCCGGCAACGTCCTGGCCGCCGTGAAGGAGCTGGCTGGCGGCCGCGCCCAGCAGGAGGACTCCAGCGACCGCATAGGAAGGAAAGACGATCCTGTCCGGGAGCAGGTGGTGCCGGACGTCGATGACGGTGAGCCGAACGGCCATCACGAAGAAATAGACGCACGCGGCCAGGGCAAGCCAGAAGGCCAGCGGGTTGGCGGCGCCGAGAATACCGAGTCGTTCGATCACTCTCGGATGCTACTGGATATTCATCCGGCCCGGCGGTCCCCGCGCGTAAACTGTGGATATGGCCGCATGGGACAGCAAGAACCGGCGCGGGCCGGACGCGCCCCGCGGCCCGGCGGACCAGGCCGCGGCCTTCCGGAACCTGTGCCGGTCCTCGCCCTGGAAGTGGCAGTCGCTGAGGTTCGAGTACCTGGACCGGCCGCTCACGGTTTCCGCGGGTTCTCCGACGGGCCCCTCCCCCGGCGACCTCGTCAGAGGGTGGCTGCGAAGGCCCGGCGCCTTGCGGCTGGAGACCGCCAACGGGCTCGTGATCGGCAGCACCACCGGCATCAATGATTCCCGTGGCGGCTTCTATATCAGTTCCACGAGGAAGACCTGGCTCCTGCCGCCGCACCTGGTCACGCCGGTGTACGACGACGACGGGCTGGTGCGCCGCCGCCCGGAGGCAGCCTACGGCGAGCCGTCGTTCGGAAACGGCAGGTTCGCCGCCGTCCTGGACCCGGTGGAGCTCGCGGGGAACGCTCCGGTCCCGTTGGAGTTTCCCAACTCCAACGCCGTGGAGCTTGGCCCTATCACGGAGGTTGACCACGAGGGCCGGTCGGCCCTGGAATCCACGGTCAGCCCGAACCTCTCCTATCGTCCCGCCGATCCCGGAGCCCCGCTCTGCCGGCCGGGGCGCACGCTGCTGAGGATTGACGCCGGCACGGGAGTCTGTGTCGCGAGCCGCTGGCTGGACGCACCCGGGGGTGCCAATGAGCAGGACGGCTACGGCCATTGGCTCCGGATCCTGGGCGTCGACGAATACATGCTCGATGACCTGTTCCTGGCCGAATCGATGAACCTCACGGACGTCCGTCGCCACATTAGCTGGGACGTTCCCGCGGAGTAGCCGGCCTGTGACTGGCATCCGCCTGCCGGCACCGTTAGGCTTCGCCGATGACTGATCCCGCCGACTACTGGCCCCCATTCGGCCTGACCCTGACCACGCCGCGCCTTGAGCTGCGTCCCATCCGCGACGCGGAGATTCCGGCCGCGGTCTCGGCCGCCCTGAGCGGCGTGCACGAGCCGGGCCGCAGCCCCTTCAGCAGGCCCTGGGCCGAATCCCCCGCTGAGGAGCTCGGCCCGAACATGGCGCAGTGGTACTGGCGGTGCCGCGGGAACATGAGCCCCCAGGACTGGACCCTCCTGCTTGGCATCTGGCACGATGGCGAGTTCATCGGCTGCCAGGACGTCGAGGCCAAGGACTTCGCGACGCTGAAGACGGTCACCACGGGCTCCTGGCTCCGGCAAAGCGTGCATGGCCAGGGCTTCGGCAAGGAGATGCGGGCCGCCGTCGCCCTCTACGCCTTCGACTACCTCGGCGCCGAAGTGGCGGAATCCGAGGCCGCCGCCTGGAACCAGCAGTCCCTGGGCGTCTCACGCTCCCTCGGCTACGAGCTCAACGGCGTCAGCCGCGCCGCCTGGGGCGGGAAGGCCCAGGAGGTCCAAAAAGTCCGCCTCACCCCCGCCACCTTCAAACGCCCCGACTGGAATCTGCAGGTAAAGGGCCACGAAGCAACAGCGAAGTACCTAGGCATCCACAAGTAGCAGCAACAGCCCCCAAGCGGCTGCGGCGTCCCGCCGTTTAGGCACCTCCCGTCGCTGGGTTCGCCGTGGTTGGGTTCGCGGGGCAGCGGCGTCCCGCCGTCGCTTAGACACCTCCCGTCGCTACGCTGCGGTCGCTGGGCGACCTTCGCTTCGCTTTGGTCGGCGATGCGCTCCTTAGCGGGACACCGCAGCCCCGCGACGGTGAGACGCTCAGCAGGCCGGGACCCGGTCTTTCGCAAAGGAGCGCATCGCGACGCATCGGACCCCGGGAGGTCGCCCAGCGACCGCAGCGGGTCCCATGCGTCGTGTCTAAGCGACGGCGAAAGGCCGTGTCCCGGCAAAACCCAGCCACGGCGAAGGGCCGTGGCCCGGCGAACCGGACCACGGCCCCAACGGTGGACGCCTAGATCTCCGCCCCCTCCAGCAGCTCCGTTACCAGGGCTGCGATCGGCGAGCGCTCCGAGCGCGTGAGCGTGATGTGGCCGAACAGCGGGTGTCCCTTCAGCGTCTCGACGACGGCCGCCACGCCGTCGTGCCGTCCGACCCGCAGATTGTCGCGCTGGGCGACGTCGTGCGTCAGGACAATCTTCGAGTTCTGGCCGATCCGGCTCATCACCGTCAGCAGCACATTCTTCTCCAGGGACTGCGCCTCGTCGACAATCACGAACGCGTCGTGCAGCGACCGTCCGCGGATGTGCGTCAGCGGCATGACCTCAAGCATGCCCCGGTCCATCACTTCCTCCACGACTTCCTGGCTGACCAGGGCGCCCAGGGTGTCAAAGACCGCCTGCGCCCACGGGTTCATCTTTTCCGCTTCGGACCCGGGCAGGTAGCCGAGTTCCTGGCCGCCCACCGCGTACAGGGGCCGGAAGACGATCACCTTGCGGTGCTCCCGGCGCTCCAGGACGGCTTCGAGCCCGGCGCACAGGGCCAGCGCGGACTTGCCCGTGCCGGCCCGGCCGCCGAGGGACACGATGCCGACCGACGGGTCCATCAGGAGGTCGATCGCCAGCCGCTGCTCGGCCGAGCGGCCGTGGAGGCCGAAGACGTCGCGGTCGCCCTTGACTAGCCGGACCTGTTTGTCCGCCCCTACCCGTCCCAGGGCCGAGCCGCGGTTGGAGAGCAGGACCAGCCCGGTGTTGGTCGGCAACTCGGCCGCCGCCGAGATGAAGACCGGCTCGTGCCCGTACAGGGTGGCAACCTCGTCCTCGCCCGCGTCGAGCTCGGCCACGCCGGTCCAGCCGGAGTCCTTGACGAGTTCATTGCGGTATTCGTCAGCCAGCAGCCCCATGGCCGAGGCCTTGACGCGCATCGGCAGGTCCTTGGACACCACCGTCACGTCGCGGCCCTCGTTGGCCATGTTCTTGGCCACCGCGAGGATGCGGCTGTCGTTGTCCATGCCCCGGAACCCGGCGGGCAGCACCTCGGCGGAGATATGGTTCAGCTCCACCATGAGCGTGCCGCCGTCGGGGCCAAGCGGGATGGGACGGTCCAGGCCGCCGTGCTCGAGCCGCAGGTCATCGAGCAGCCGGAGGGCCTTGCGCGCAAAGTAACCCAGCTCCGGGTCGTGGCGCTTTCCTTCGAGCTCGGTGATGACGACGATCGGCAGAATGACCTCGTGCTCGGCGAAGCGCAGGAGGGCCCGCGGATCGGAGAGCAGTACGGATGTATCGATCACGAAACTGCGGGCCGTGCCCCGGCTCCCTGTTCCTTCCCCGGAAACAGCAAGACCGGCCGCCGCGGAATCCGCTGCACCGGTCTTTGAGGTGGCTCGCTTGGCGCGAGAGGTAGCTTTCTGTCCCTGATCGGAAGTGACATCGGGCAGTTGCTCAGAAATAGCCACATCGACTCCAGCCCCGGGGCAATGCCCGGAATTGTTAGTGGTGAGGCGGCTCGGCCTGGAGGCCGGACGCGGCCTCCCATACACCCGGTGCGAAAATCCGCTCCATGTACTGGCCTCCCCGATCGGCCGGCGAATTGCCTGCCGATGGGATTAACGTACGTCTCCGGTGGCCGGTTTGTCCGATAATTCTTCGGCGATTCTTATTGCCGTCTCGTTAACTCCGCGTGAACCGCTCAGGCACCGAAGCGGCGCTGCCTGCCGGCATAGTCGCGCAGGGCGCGCAAGAAGTCGACCTTGCGGAACGCCGGCCACAAGGCCTCGCAGAAGTAGAACTCACTGTACGCGCTCTGCCACATAAGGAACCCGGACAGCCGCTGCTCCCCCGAGGTCCGGATCACCAGGTCCGGATCCGGCTGGCCCCGGGTATAGAGGAAGCGCGAGATGTCATCCACGGTGAGTTCATCGGCCAGTTTTCCGATGTCCGCTCCCCGGGCGACGGCGTCGTGCAGCAGTTCCCGGACGGCGTCGACAATCTCGCGCCGTCCGCCATAGCCGACGGCGACATTAACGTGCAGCCTCTCGTGCGCGGGCGTGCGCGCCGYCAGGTTGTTCAGCCGCTCGGCGAGGTAGTCCGGCAGCAGTTCGGGGGCGCCCATGGCGTGCACCGAGATGTTGGCGTCCTCATCCAGCCGGTCCAGCGTGTTGGCGATGATGCCCATCAGGAGGTCGAGTTCCTCGCCGGAGCGGTTCATGTTGTCCGTGGAGAGCATGTACAAGGTGACCACCTTGATGCCCAGCTCCTGGCACCAGCCGAGGAATTCGTGGATCTTGTCCGCGCCGGCCTGGTGTCCCTGGCTTGTGGGGGCGTTGAACTGGCGGGCCCAGCGCCGGTTGCCGTCGACCATGACACCGACGTGCCGCGGGATCCGTTCCGGATCGAGGGAGCGCTGGAGTTTGCGCTCGTAAAAGCCGTAGAGGAACCCGGGCATTTCCATCCGGAGATTCACCTGGCTTCCTTGAGGTACTGGTTCAGTGCACATCCTAGGCTACCTGCCGGAGGGCCGTGCCGGGTGCAGCTCCGCGGCCGGAAAGCCTCCGCGGACATGTTACTCATCGGTAACTTACTACTCCGTAAGTTATTATTGCGGGATGGAAAGCAACAGTCTTGAGCCCCGGCCGGAGCCTCCGGCGAAGCGGGGAACCCCGGTGGACGACGCCGCGGTGAGGCTTGCCGAACTGCTGATGATCAAGCCCAAATGGCGGGGCTGGATCCACACCGTGACCGCCCCGCTGGCGCTGGCCGCCGGGCTGGTGCTGGTGATCCTGGCCCCGCCGGACCTGAAGGTGGCCTGCGCCGTCTATGCCGTCACCGGGGTCCTGCTCTTCGGTGTCAGCGCTGTCTATCACCGCGGCAACTGGTCACCGCGCGTGAAGATCGTCCTGAAGCGGTTGGATCACACAAACATCATGCTGGTGATCGCGGGAAGCTACACGCCGCTCGCCTGGGCCCTGCTGGAACGGCAGCAAGCCGAAGTGCTGTTGTGGGTGATTTGGTCCGGGGCCATCCTCGGCGTGCTGTTCCGCCTGCTGTGGACCAATGCCCCGCGGTGGCTCTACGTGCCGATCTACATCGCGCTGGGCTGCGGCTCGCTGTTCTACCTTCCGGACTTTTTCGCCGCCAACGCCGCCTCCGCGGTGCTGATCTGCGTCGGCGGTGTCCTATACATCACCGGAGCCGTCTTCTATGCGCTGAAGAAGCCGAACTTCAGCTACGAACACTTCGGCTTCCATGAGCTGTTCCATGCGCTGACGGTCTTGGCCTTCGCCGCGCACTACATCGCCATTGCCATCGCGGTCCTGGGCTGACCCCGGCCGCGCGGATTCTCCCCACCTTTGAAACAGCGACGCCGGGACTCACCGCCGGTTCGGCCCGCCACGCCGTGCGCCGCCCCCAATAGTGGGGAGTTTCCGGCGTCGAGTGCCGGGGCACGGCTCAGCCGGGCCGGCCTGCCACGATGAGCTCGGGGAGCCGCCGCATGTCGGAAAAGACGGTGGTCCCGGGACCGGCCAGGCGGGAGGCCGGGGTGACACCGCCGGTATACGCGAAGACGTGCATTCCGGCCGCCCGGGCGGCCTGGATGCCGTAGGCGCTGTCCTCGACGACGGCGCACCGGCCGGGCGCGGTGCCGAGGCTCGCGGCGGCGTGGAGGAACAGGTCGGGCGCGGGCTTGCCGTTGGCGACCTCGGTGGCGCTGTAGATGCGGCCCTGGAAGCGGGGCAGAAGCCCGGTCTTGCCCAGGGTCCGGTGCATTTTTTCGTGGCTGCCGCTGGAGGCGACACAGTGCGGCAGGGATAGCCGGTCCAGGGCGTCCTCGATGCCGGCCACGGCTTCGAGGTCGCGTTCAAACGCTTCCTGGTACCAGCGCCCATACTCCCGGTCCCAGCCGTCGGCCAGCCGGATCCCGAGCTGCTGTTCAACGGCGGCAACAAAGTGCGCCTCGGACTTTCCGACGAACCGTTCCACGATTTCATCGAGTTCCAGTTCCCAGCCGAGATCGGCCAGCACGCGCTGGTCCACCCGGATGGCGATCACCTCGGAATCCACCAGCACACCGTCGCAATCGAACACCACCAGCTCAAAGCCGTCCTGACCAGTCATGAGGACATCCTAGCCAGCCGCTCGCGCATCCCTTCGACGGACTTCGTGGGAAGGTCGCAGACCATGCCACGGCACAGGAAGACCTGCGGTGCGCCGTCCGGGTCCGCGCCGCGGCCCCGCAGGAGCGGCACTGGCCGGGATGCGCCGTCGTCCTGGACCGCGACCACCAGCCCGGGGCTGGCCGAGAGCAGGAGCTCCCGGTGCAATGCGGCCCGTTCCGGCGTGTCCGGACCGGCGACGGCGGCCTCGACGGGACCGGCGAGGGCGGCCTGGCCCGTCGCGAGCAGCCAGCCGGCCGCGGGGGGCGCCCGGACCGCAACCGGAGGCAGCAGCTGGGCAAGGATGTTGGCAGCCAGGGTGCGGTGTTCGGAAGAGCCGGACAGGGCCGAGTGGGTCAGCAGGGCACCGGCCAGCGCGGCGGCGCCGCTGGGGGTGGCGCCGTCGAACGGTTCCAGGCCGTCACGGCCGCCTTGGGCGGCCGTGACCTGCGCGGACTCCCCCGCAGCGTCCTTGAGGCCGTCGGCGGCTGCGAACCGCGCGCAGGCGGCCTCCAGAAGGGCCTCGGCCAGCTCATACCAGCGGGTGTGCCCGGTAACCCCATAGAGCGCGAACAGCCCCTCGGCGCACAAGGCATAGTCCTCCAGCAAGCCGCCGATTCCGCGCGCCACTCCGTCGTGGGAGACGCGCGTAAGCCTGCCGGGGCCATCAGCCGCGGGCCGCCAGTGCACGCGCTCAAGATAGCCCGCGATCCTTTCCGCGGCGGCCACGAGCTCCGGCCGCGCCAGGACGGCGCCGGCGTCGGCGAGGGCCGCGACGGCCAGTCCGTTCCAGCCCGCCACCACCTTGTCATCCCGGCCGGGCGGGGGTCGTCCGTTGCGCGCCCGCGCCAGCACTGGGCGCACCCGCTGCCACAGGGCGGCGTCCCCGCCGGATATCTCGCGGCCCGGATGCAGCGGCGAACCGTGCGCGCTCACGCTCCCGGGCGTGCGGACGTTCATGAGCTCCGCCACGGCGCCGCCGTCGGCCGGGCCCAGGAGTGAGTCGAGCTCGCCGGGAGTCCACAGGTAGCTGGCCCCTTCGGCGTGCACGCCGTCGATGACCGTGTCGGCGTCCAGCGACGACGCCAGGGCCACGACCCCGGCGTCGGGGCCCGTCGCAGGACCAGGCGTCAGCCCGAGGCGGGCCAGGAGCCAGTCGGCGGTGAGCCCGGCGGTCGCGGCGGCCTCGGCCGCCGGGTACTCCGGCGTGCCGCCCAGCCGGACCCAGTGGACGTAGACGCGCAGCAACTGGGCGTTGTCGTAGAGCATTTTCTCGAAATGCGGAACAGACCAGTCGCCGGTCACCGAATAGCGGGCGAAGCCGCCGTCGAGCTGGTCGAACAACGCCGAGCGGGACATTGCCGCCAGGCTCCGCCCGGCCATGTCACGGGCCGCCGCGGCGGTGTCCGGGCCGGCGGTGTCCGGAACGGCTGCCGGCGGCACGGCGGCGTGACGGATCAGGAATTCGAGCACGGCCGCGGGCGGGAACTTCGGCGCGCCGCCGAACCCGCCGTGGGTCTGGTCCTCGGAGCCGGACAGGGCGGCGACGGCTTCGCCGAGGAGCGCCGCGTCCAGGGACTCGGGCGGCCCGTCGAGGCGCAGGGCGGCGGCCGGCTGGGAGGCTGCGATGCCGCGCGCCAGGGTAGCCGCGTTGGCCTCGACGGCGCCGCGGCGTTCCGTCCAGGCCTCGCTCACGGCTTCAAGGACCTGGCGGAAGGACGGACGGCCCGGCATGGGCCGGGGCGGGAAGTAGGTGCCGGCATGGAAAGCCCGGCCGTCGGGCAGGAGGAAGACGGACATCGGCCAGCCGCCCTCGCCGCTGATCGCCTGCGTCGCTGTCATGTAGACAGCATCGACATCGGGGCGCTCTTCCCGGTCCACCTTGATGGAGACAAAGTGGGCGTTCAGGTAGTCGGCGGTGTCTTGGTCCTCGAAGGATTCATGGGCCATGACATGGCACCAGTGGCAGGCCGCGTAGCCGATGGAGAGGAATACCGGCACGTCCCGGGCGGCCGCGGCGGCGAAGGCCGCGTCACCGAACCGCTGCCAGTGCACGGGGTTGCCGGCGTGCTGGCGCAGGTACGCAGAGGGTTCCGCCGCCAGGGCATTCGAGGCCCCGGTCGGCGGGTTGGGAGCACCGCCGTCAGCGGGTTCCGGGTCCCGCATCGCCGTTGACTTCCGGCCGGGTAACCCCGCCGTCGGACTGGGTAACCTCGCCGTCGGCGGGGAATGCGCCGCCGCCGGCAGGGAAACCGGCGTCCGGGCTCCCTGCATCCTCGGCGGCTGCACGCTCGGCCTCCACCTGGGCACGGTAGCGGACCCGGCGGATACGCCGCACCATGTCCACGATCAGCAGCGCGGTCAACACCACGATGAAGGCTGTCAGCAGGAAGCCCAGCAGACCCGGGGTGACCTGGTCCTCGGACAGGCCCGGGCGCAGCGACGGCGTTGGGGTCGGCGCCGGGGTTGTTGCCAGGGCGATGAGCAAGGAGTGCACGGTGGAAAACCTTCTGTGGAAACTGGTGTCTTTTCTGCGGCGACTTTTCTACAGTGTCTTTTCTACACCGGATAGAAGAGCCCTTTCGTCTCTATCTTAGCCCGGCGAAGAGGTCCGTTTCGGGCAGTTCCGCCGGGATCCGGGACTCGATCAGGGAGTAGTCCTCCCACGGCCAGACCCTGCGCTGCATGGCCGAGGAGACCGCGAAGAAGAATCCTTCCGGGTCCACCTGGGTGCGGTGGGAGCGGAGCGCCTCGTCGCGAGCTTCGAAGAAGTCGCCGCACTCGATCTGGGTGGTGGTGGGGTGCGTCGGCGGCGGCGGGGTGTGCCCCTCGGCGTCCGCTTCCAGCCAGGCGGCCAGCCGCTCGGCATACGGGGACTGCAGGCCGGACTCTTCCAGCGCGGCGTGGAGGGCGCGGAAGCGGTCCGGGCTGAAGGCGCGGTCGTAGTAGAGCTTGCTGGGCTCCCAGGGTGCCCCGGCGTCCGGGTACCGGGCGGGATCGCCGGCCGCCGCGAAGGCCTCGACGGCCACGCGGTGCGCCATGATGTGGTCCGGGTGCGGGTAGCCGCCGTTCTCGTCGTAGCTGAGGATCACGTGGGGCTTGAAGTCCCGGACCAGCCGGACCAGCGGTGCGGCCGCCCGCTCCAGCGGCTGCAGGGCGAAGCACCCGGGCGGCAGGGCCGGCAGGGGGTCGCCCTCCGGGAGCCCGGAATCGACGAAGCCGAGCCAGCGCTGCCGGATGCCGAGGACGTTCGCGGCGGTATCCATCTCGAGCCGGCGCGCCCCGGCCATGTCGCGTTGGGGGTGCGGCTGTCCCTCCATCGCGGGGTTCTGGATGTCGCCGCGGGAGCCGTCGGTGCACGTGGCCACCAGGACGTCCACGCCGGCGGCGGCATACATCGCCATCGTGGCGGCACCCTTGCTGGATTCGTCGTCGGGATGAGCATGGACCGCCAGCAGGCGAAGCGGTGCTGACGGGCTGGGGGATGCTGTCATCGTGGGACGGCTCCTCTTTCTGCTGTTCTGCTCTGTTGGGGTGCTCTGTTGGGGTGCGGCTTGACCTGTGCGGCCGGCCGTCCCGGAAATAACCCGGTCCGATCCACACTAAACTGGACTGGTGACTTCCGAGGACCAGCCCGCCGCGCCGGCACCTACCAGCCTAACCAATCGTTACGGCGGCCAAAAGCGCGCGCTGTCCCGCAAGGCCAAACGCAACATCCTGATGGCCGCCCTCGCCGTGGGCATTGCCTTCCTGGCCTGGGTGTCGACGTCGTCGGCCATCGGCAGTGTCAGCTTCAAGGATGTCGGCTACAGCACCCGCGACGCCACGCTGACGGAAATCGACTTCCAGGTCACCAAGGACCCCGCAGCGGAGGCGAAATGCGCCGTGAAGGCCATGGACTCCAAGTTCGCGATTGTCGGCTGGAAGGTTGTGGACATCGGGCCGAACGCGGCCGACGCCGGCACGGACGGCGGACGCACCACGGCCCACCGCGCCCAGTTGCGCACGGAATCCCAGGCGGTCTCCGCCGTCGTGGACAGCTGCTGGATTCCCCACGCCGGGCAGTAGGCCGTGGCAGGCACCGGACAACAGGCCGCGGCATGCGCCGGGCCGCGCGTAGACTTAAGTCTGAGGCGGCCCCTAACACCTCCTGTAACAAGCACCTCCTGTAACACGGTGTGATCCACGCCGCAGTCCTCTTTGGTTTATCCACAGGATTGACTACAATGGATCAATACCTTTCCCCCGCTGAGCTGGTTACTGCGTCATAAAAGTGGCCACCGTGGCGGGGTCTTTGCTTGTATGACCACCCAAAGGAGAAGTCCGTGTCTACCACCAACAGCGCAACTGCGGCTTGGCTTACCCAGGAAGCTTTTGACCGCCTGAAGGCAGAGCTGGACAACCTTTCCGGCCCCGGCCGGGCAGAAATCGTCCAGAAGATCGAAGCCGCGCGCCAGGAGGGCGACCTCAAAGAGAACGGCGGCTACCACGCTGCCAAGGAGGAGCAGGGCAAGATCGAGGCCCGCATCCGCCAGCTCACGGCCCTTCTCCGCGACGCCCACGTCGGCGAGTCCCCGGCCGACGACGGCATCGTCGAGCCCGGCATGATCGTCGTGGCCAAGATCGCAGGCGACGAGGAAACCTTCCTGCTCGGCTCCCGCGAGATCGCCGGCGACTCGGACCTGGATGTCTTCAGCGAGAAGTCCCCCCTCGGCGCGGCCATCGTCGGCCACAAGGAGGGCGACAAGCTCAGCTACACCGCCCCGAACGGCAAAGACATCGCTGTGGAAATCATGTCCGCCAAGCCGTACGCCGGCTGACAGCAGCTCGCTCTGTTCCGTGACGGAACACTTTTACGAAACAACGACGCCGGTCTCCCCTTCGCGGGGAGGCCGGCGTCGTGTTTTTCGCCTGTTGGCAGTGGCAGCCGGGCGGGCCGGCCTGGCGGGCGTCCCCGGTCGATCCTCTTCCCGGGTGTTCAGCGTCCGGCGGGCAGCGCCCCCGGGCGCCGGGTACTCAGCAGCAGCGCCGCCACGACGCCGCCGATCGCCCCGCCCAGGTGGGCCTGCCATGAGATGAAACTGGCCACGGTGGGCAGGACGCCGAAAAGGATGCCGCCGTAGACCATGAACAGCACCACGGACAGCACGATCTGCCACCAGTTCCGGTTGATGAAGCCGCGGACCAGGAGGAACGCGAAGAGTCCGAACACCAGCCCGGACGCGCCGACCGTGACGCTCGCGCCGCCGATGAGCCACACCGCGAGCCCGGACGCCAGCCAGCTGGCGGCCAGGGCGGTTATGAACACCCGCCGACCGGACAGGAACACGAGGAACCCGAAGATGATCAGCGGGAGCGTGTTGGACATCAGGTGGGCAAGGCTGGAGTGCAGCAGCGGAAACGTCAGGATGTCCAGGATCCCGTCCGGGCTGCGCGGCCGCAGCCCGAACGTGCGGTTCAGGGAGTGGAACAAGGCGGTGTTGACGATCTCGATCAGGTACAGCAGCACCACGAAGGAGCCCACCACCAGGAGTCCCCGGCGGGCACGCACCGCGGTGCTGTCCCCCTCCGGCGGCGGCCCCACCGAGAACGCGTCCGTCATCATGGCCCCTAGTGCACCACGATCGGCTGGAAACCCTCGGCGCGCAACGCCGCGAGGACCTGGCTGCAGTGCTCGTGGCCCTTGGTTTCCAGGTTGACGGTGATGGAGACGTCGCCCATGCTGATGGAGCCGCCCACCCGGGTATGGTCCAGGCCCGTGACGTTGGCGTCGTTTTCGGCGATGATGCGGGCGATCGTGGCGAGCGAGCCCGGCCGGTCATCGAGCATCATCCGCACGGTCATGTACCGGCCGGCGGCGGAGAGGCCGCGCTGGATGACCTTGAGCATCAGCATGGGGTCGATGTTGCCGCCCGAGAGAACCACCGCAACGGTTCCGGGATTTTCGATCTTGCCTTCCATGAGCGCCGCGACGCCGACGGCCCCGGCAGGTTCCACCACCATCTTGGTGCGCTCCAGCAGGAAGATCAGCGCCCGGGCCAGGGCGTCTTCGCTGACGGTGACGACGTCGTCGACGAGCTCGCGGATGATGCTGAACGGCAGCTGGCCCGGCCGGCCCACGGCGATGCCGTCGGCCATGGTGGACACCTTCTTGAGCGGGACGAGGGCGTCCGCGGCGAGCGAGGGAGGGTAGGCGGCAGCGTTTTCGGCCTGGACGCCAATGATGCGGATGTCGCGTCCGAGTTCCTTGGCGCGCGCCTTCACCGCGACGGCCACGCCCGCGAGGAGGCCGCCGCCGCCGACACCCATCAGGATGGTGTCGACGTCGGGGACCTGTTCGAGGATCTCCAGCCCCACGGTCCCCTGGCCGGCGACGACGTCCACGTCATCGAAGGGGTGGACAAAGACGGCGCCGCTTTCATCCGCGTACCGCTTGGCTTCGGCCAATGCCTCGTCCACATTGTGGCCGTGCAGCACCACCTCGGCGCCGTGGCTGCGGGTGGCGGCGAGCTTGGGCAATGCGACGCCGAGCGGCATGTAGATCCGGGCCTTGATGCCGAGGCTCTTGGCTGCGACAGCCACACCCTGGGCGTGGTTTCCGGCGGAGGCCGCCACGACGCCGCGCTTCTTTTCGGCGTCGGAGAGTTTGGCCATCCGCACATAGGCGCCGCGGACCTTGAAGGAACCGGCGCGCTGGAGGTTTTCGCACTTGAGGAAGACCTCGCCGCCCACCGTGGCGCCGAGGGCACGCGATGATTCCACGGGTGTCCGCGTAATAATCCCGTCGAGCAGCTTCTGCGCCTCCAGGACATCGTCCAGCGTGACGGGCAGGCTCTCAAGGGTATTCACGAACTGTTCTCCTTCTTTGGATCAGGCGTCGGTGCCCCGTCCGGCATCGCTGCCCGGAGCACCGCTGTTGGGTGCGGCGCCCTCGCCGCCGGGGGTTCCGCCCGGCAGGTGGACGTCTGTGAAGGTGGTGTCTGCGCCGGGTTCGGGGGCAGGGCTGCCCTGTGGTCCCGCGGTTGCCAGCACTTCATCATGTTCCCACGTTCTGCCCGCAATGTAGCGAATCGACGAGTTTGCTACGGCCAGGATCGGAACGGAGAACAGCGCGCCGGGGATCCCGGCGAGGTAGGAGCCCGCCGCGACGGACAGGATCACGGCCACGGGGTGAAGGGAGACGGCCTTGCCCATGACGAGCGGCTGCAGGATGTGGCTTTCGAGCTGCTGGACGCCGAGCACGATCGCCAGCATGATGAGGGCGTTGACGGGCCCGTTGGCGACCAGCGCCAGCAGCACGGCGATGGCTCCCGTGACCAGCGCGCCGACCACCGGGATGAAGGAACCGAGGAAGACCAGCACGCCAAGCGGCAGCGCGAGCGGCACGCCGATGATGGCGGCGCCGACGCCGATTCCCACGGCGTCCACGAACGCGACGAACATCTGGATGCGTGCGTAGCTGACCATGGAGGTCCAGCCGCGGCGGCCCGCGCCGTCCGTGGCGCGGCGGGCCTTCCGGGGCATGAGGCTGACGAGGAAGGCCCAGATCCTGTCACCTTCGAGCAGGAAGAAGATCAGGATGAACAGCGCCAGGACCAGGCCGGCGGCGAAGTGCCCGGCTGTGCTCCCGAACGTCAGGGCCCCGCTGAGGATGCTGCTGCTGTTGTTCTGCAGCGCGGCGGTGGCGTCCTCGATGTACTTGTCGATCTGTGCGGCCGTCAGGTGGAGCGGGCCTTCCGACAGCCAGGTCTGGACCTGCTGCACGCCCGTGAGCGCCTGGGACCACAGCTCGCCGAAGCCCTGCATGAGCTGGCGCCCGACCAGGGTCAGCGCACCGATGATGATGCCGATGAAGCCGAGCACCGTGATGGCGACGGCGAGCCCCTTGGGCACGCTGCGTTTGGCCATCCAGCGCACCGCAGGGCTGAGGAGCCCCGAGAGGAGGGCGGCCACCATGACGGGGATGATGAGGAAGCTGACGTGGCTGAGCAGCCAGACCAGCAGCCCGATCACGAGCAGGATGAGCCCGCCGCGCCATGCCCAGGCGGCGGCGATCCGCACGCCGTAGGGAATGTCCTGGTCGATCTCCCGGTCGGTCCGTGGCCGGGCCCCGGCACGTACCCCGGTCCCGGCCGCGGAAAGGGAAGGGCTTGTGGCGGGT
Organism: Arthrobacter sp. P1_C12_2; assembly: GCF_056406415.1. Taxonomy (NCBI): domain Bacteria; kingdom Bacillati; phylum Actinomycetota; class Actinomycetes; order Micrococcales; family Micrococcaceae; genus Arthrobacter; species Arthrobacter sp. P1_C12_2. The sequence continues at coordinate 148,220 of NZ_JBFUAF010000003.1, forward strand.
GCGGCGTCCTCAGCTGGCGTCATAGCCCCATGATTCCGCAGAGGCCGATTAATAGGAAACCAGCTGGTGGAGTCGGCCCACCGGGCCAGCTGGTGGGGCCGGCCCGACCGGTCCGCCGGTCCGGCCCGCCGGGTCAGCCTGTGGGGTCGGCCCGACCGGTCCGCCCGTCCGGTCCGCCGGTCCGGCCCGCCGGGTCAGCCTGCAGTGGCCGTCAGCGAGGCCGAGATGCCCCAGGTCATGGAGAACTGCTCCCCCGGCGCGAGCCAGCGCAGGCCCTCGCCGCTGTTGAAGGCGTTGGCCGGTCCGGTCATCGGCTCGATCGCGACGGCCTTCGACCGGCCCGGAAACTCGGTCGTTACGAAGACATGGACGTAACCGCAGTTCGCGTCCTGCCACAGGCTTACCGTCCGCCCGTCCGGTGACCGCAGCGTGTGCCGGGCGACGCCGCCGTCGAAGTCCAGGTCCGTATAGGCCGAATCGAGGTCAAGTGTCCCCACGGGCCGCCCGCCGCGCAGGTCGAAGTCGCCGCCGACCGGCTCGGTGCTGCGCGGGATGAGGCGGTCATCGGCCACCAGCCGGGTCCGGGCGTCCACGCTCACGGTGAGGTCCTCGCTGGGCACGTCGCCCAGCCGCAGGTACGGGTGTGCGCCAAGCACGAACGGCGCGGGGTCCTGGGCGTCATTGATCAGGGTTTGGCGCACCACCAGCCCCAGGTCCTCCGCCAATTCGTAGCGGACCCGGTGCCTGAGCAGGAACGGGTAGCCGTGCTGCGGGAAGACCGCCGCTTCCAGGGTCACGGAGAACTCGTCCTCGTCCACGAGATCGTAGGAGGAATTCCGCAGCAGCCCGTGGCTGGCGTTGTTGCGCGAGACCTCGGTGATGTCGAGCTGGAGCTTCTTGCCGTTGAGGTACCAGACACCGTCTTCCACCCGGTTTGCCCAGGGCGCCAGGGTTATTCCGGCGGCGCCGGGCGGGATCTCGGCATCGCCATAGCTCTCCGTTAGGGCGGTCCCGCCGCGGCTGTAGAGCCGCAGCCCGGCGGCAAGTTCGGTGACAATGGCCAGGGCGTCGCCGCGCCGGAGCTCGTACTGCCGCCCGGTCGCGTACCGCCGCATGGTGTCATCGGGGCCGGAAGCAGAATGAGTCGCTGTGAGATCCATGGTGACCACCGTACAGACCCGCCCGGCAACGCGTATACCTTGGATCCATGACTTTCAGCACCGCCGGCGCCCGGCCATGAACCCTCCCCTGGACAGCAGCGGGCTCGCCGCCCGGTTTGAGACGGTCTTCGGTGCCCGGCCCGACGGCGTGTGGCGGGCGCCGGGGCGCGTCAACCTCATCGGCGAGCACACTGATTACAACGAGGGCTTCGTCCTGCCGTTTGCCATTGACCGGGCAGCCCGGGTGGCCATCAGGGTCCGGCCGGATTCCACCATGAGGATGCTCTCCACGTTTGGTAACCAGGGGCTGACCACCGCGGACACCGGCACGCTGGCCCGCGCCAGCGCCAAGGGCTGGACCAAGTACCCGCTCGGGGTCATCTGGGCACTGCGGCAGCAGGGCCTCCTGGTTCCCGGAGTGGACCTGCTACTCGATTCGGATGTCCCCCGCGGAGCCGGCCTGTCGTCCTCCCACGCCATCGAATGCGCCGTGATTTCGGCCCTGAATGAGCTCATGGGCGCCGGCCTGTCCGCGCAGGACATGGTCCTGGCCACCCAGCGGGCGGAGAACAACTTCGTCGGCGCGCCCACCGGCATCATGGACCAGTCCGCCTCGCTCCGGGGCACGGCCGGCCATGCCGTCTTCCTCGACTGCCGGGACCAGAGTGTCCGGCTGGTGCCGTTCGACGCCGACGCCGCCGGGCTGGTGCTGCTGGTCATCGACACCCGGGTGTCCCATTCCCACGCCGACGGCGGGTACGCGGCCCGGCGGGCATCGTGCGAACTCGCCGCCGAGGTCCTCGGTGTGCCGGCGCTGCGCGACGTCGGGTTCGAGGACCTCGAGAAGGCCAGCGGGCTTCTGGACCAGGAGACGTTCCGCCGCCTCCGGCATGTCGTCACCGAGAACCGCCGCGTCCTGCAGACGGTGGAGCTGCTGGACACCCTGGGCCCGGCCGCCATCGGCCCCCTGCTGGACTCGTCCCATGCCTCGATGCGCGATGACTTCGAGATCTCCTGCGCCGAGCTGGACCTTGCCGTGGACACGGCGCGGTCGGCCGGCGCGATCGGGGCCCGCATGACTGGCGGCGGGTTCGGCGGCTCCGCGATCGCCCTGACCCCGGCGGGATCGGCACAGCGGGTGCGTGCCGCCGTCGAACGGGCGTTCGCCCGGGCCGGGTATGCCGCGCCGGAGATCTTCAGCGTCAGTCCCGCGGCAGGGGCCATGCGGCTGGCATAGGCGGGGCGTAGTCTGGGCGCATGCCTGAAGCTGTCATCGTTTCCACCGCCCGGGGCCCGATCGGGCGCGCCTTCAAGGGGTCCCTGAAAGACGAGCGGCCGGACGATCTCGCCGCCGCCATGATTACGGCTGCCCTCGCCGGGATTCCGGGGTTCGACGCCGCCGCCGGACCGGGCCGCGGCCTGGACGACATCTATCTGGGGTGCGCCGAACCCAGCGGCGAGGCCGGTTCCAACATGGCCCGCGTGGTCAGCATCCTGGCCGGGCTGGACAACGTTCCGGCCGCCACCATCAACCGTTTTTGTGCCTCCAGCCTGCAGACGCTCCGGATGGCATTCCACGCCGTCAAAGCCGGAGAAGGCCAGGCGTTCGTGGCCGCCGGTGTGGAGGCGGTCTCGCGCTACCGGGAATGGGCCGGTGCCGGCGAGACCGACGCGGGCACGCACAATCCGCGCTTCGAGGCGGCCCGGAAACGCACCGAGGCCCGCGCGGCCTCCAACACCCCGTGGACCGACCCGCGGCTGGGCGGCCGGATGCCGGACGTGTACATCGCCATGGGCCAGACGGCGGAGAACGTCGCCACAAGCTACGGCATCACCCGCGCGGAGCAGGACGCCTGGGCGGTACTCAGCCAGAACCGGGCCGAGGCGGCCATCGCCTCGGGGTTCTACGCCCGCGAAATCACGCCGTACACCCGCGCTGACGGCTCGGTGGTGGACCGCGACGATTCACCGCGTCCCGGTGTGAGCGCGGAAGCCGTCGGCGCGCTGCAGCCGGTCTTCCGCTCCGGCGGCACCGTGACGGCCGGGAACGCGTGTCCGCTCAATGACGGGGCAGCCGCCGTCGTGGTCATGAGTGACTCGCGCGCCCGCGAGCTGGGCCTCGAGCCGCTCGCCCGGATCGTCTCCACCGGGGTCAGTGCCCTGTCCCCGGAGCTGATGGGCATGGGCCCGGTGGAAGCGACCCGCCGGGCGCTCGCGATCGCCGGGCTGGGCATCGGGGACATCGACCTCGTGGAGCTCAACGAAGCGTTCGCGGTCCAAGTGGTGGCCAGTGCCCGGGAACTCGGCATTGATCCGGAGAAGCTCAATGTCCACGGCGGCGCCATCGCGCTCGGCCACCCCTTCGGGATGACCGGCGCACGCATGACCACCACGCTGCTCAACGGGCTCCGCGCCCGGGACGCCTCCCTCGGCCTGGCCACGCTGTGCGTCGGCGGCGGCCAGGGCATGGCGGTTGTGTTCGAGCGGCTCAGCTGACGGCATGCAACTGAGGCGTTGCAGCAGCCGCCAGCGGCCGCAAACACGTGGAGCCCCGCCGTTGGGCGGGGCTCCACGTGGGAAATCAGGGGCGGTCAGGAACGACGCCGGTTACTCGTCGCCGCGGAGGATGGCCAGCAGTCGGATGATCTCGACGTAGAGCCAGACCAGCGTGACCGTGAGGCCGAAGGCTGCGGTCCAGGAGAACCGCTGCGGGGCCCCGGCGCTGATGGCCGCCTCGATGGACGTGAAGTCCATGATCAGGGAGAAGGCGGCCAGGCCGATCGCCAGGAAGCCGATGAAGACGCCGAGCGGGATACCCATGATCTCCACGCTGGTGCTCAGGCCAAACGGCGTGGTCACGGCCCCGGTCATCATCATGACGACGTTGACGAGCGCAAACACCGCATAGCCGATCAGGGCGATCATGAAGAACCGCATGAGCTTGGGCGTCGCCCGGACCTTGCCGCTCTTGAACAGCACGAGCGTCACGGCGAAGACGGAAAGCGTCCCGACGACGGCCTGGATGCCGACTCCCGGGAACAGGTTGTCGAGGATGCGGGTCAGGCCGCCGAGGAAGAATCCTTCGAGCAGCGCGTAGGCCAGGATCAGTCCGGGGGACGGCTGCTTCTTGAACGTATTGACCATCGCGAGGGCGAAGCCGCCGAGGGACCCGAGGATCATCAGCATGGATCCCGTGCCCTGCGGGACGGCGAGCGCCACTGCGGCACCGACGATCAGGATGCCGAGGCACGCGGCGGTCTTGACGATGACGTCGTCGTACGTCATCCGGCCGATGTCAGCCGGGCCGGCCGCCGGGCGGTTGTACAGGTCCTGAAGCTGTTCCTGGGTCATGCCCTGCTGCGCCGAATTCCATCCGCCCTGGCCCGGGGCCTGGCCATACGGGTTCTGGCCATAGGGGTTCTGGCCATACGGAGCCTGCGGGGCAGGCGGTGCCTGGGTGGCTTCGCGGAAATTCTTTCCGCTGAAGATCGGGTTTCCGCCATGTGCCATTGCGGGTGTCCTCCAAAATAAGGGGGTGGGTGATGTTCCGGTGCGATGCGGATTACACAAAAAGGGGCTTCTATATATTCACGCTACCAATTCCCACGGCCGACGGGGAGGGATAGTTCCCCTGTGGGGCCGCCGCAACCGAACCGTGACCTAATCAGCCGGGTCCTCAGGCCCAGGATGTCCGCGCGGACGCCTGCCGCCATGGCCGCCCCGTGCGGCTCGCGCCAGTGCCGGCCGCCAGCAGGCCGGATTGTCCGTCACCGCGGAAATCGTCGAACCGCTTCGACGGGTCCCCCTTCGGCTCCGGGAGCGGCCCGGGAACCGGGGCCGGCGTTCCCGTGCCGCTGTTGACAATGACGTCGTCGATGTAGATGTCGGCCATTTGCTGATCGTGTTCGGAGCCAAGCTGGAGCGTGTCAAGCGTCGTCGCGGAAATACTGACGGTGCCCACGTAGACCGAGCGACCGTCCCACCAGATTTGGACGTTGGTCCCGGGACCGTTGGGGACCACGTGCATGACCAGCCTGTGCCAGGAGTCAGTGGGGACGTCCCGCCGCAGCGTGGTGTAGGCGAACCCCGCGGATGACGAGGTACGGAGCACCAACTCATGGGAGATGTTCTGCCGGAAGACATCCAGGACGCGGACGCCGCCGGCAAAGAACCGGAAGTAGGGAACATTGTTTCCCGCCATTCCCTCGGCGGCGATATTGAACCATCCGTCCGCATACGCCTCGGTGGTCCCGGGGGTCAGGCCCACAGTCAGCCTGGCGATGGAGCCGGGCCCAGCGGTGGTGTGCAGGAGGGCGGCACAGTTCCCGGAGTGCGACAGCCCGGTGGACACCGAGGCATTTCCCGTCCCGGCCGTGGAGATCCCGAACCCGTCCAGGGTGCCCGCCTCGAAGCTGGATGCCGCGGCCATGATTCCCGGATAGGGGTCGGTGAGTGCCTCTGTGGAGGGAACGCAGGCCTGCGCCCCGGCGGTCTCGGGGCCGAGGCTGAGCGCCGGAAGGCCCAGGATCGCCAGCACAAGCGAACCCGCGAGGCACAGCTTGACCACCCTGTTCATCCGTCGGCCCTCCAAGATCGGACCCTGCCATCAGCGCCGGCTCGGGCCGAAAGTTCCGGCCTCCGGTTCCGGATTCCGGTTCTGGCGCTCTTCGCACCATAGCGCCGGAGGACTTGGAAAAAGCTTGGATTTGCCGCGCGGACCGGCCACTGTTTAGGCATACTCGGAATCAACAAAAGTTTTCTTTAGCTGGGCTACAGCAAGGTATCTCCGCGACTACACGGTTGTTATCCGATCGCGACGTTCTGCCTGCTCGCAGCGGCATTCATTGCCTCGCCCGGGCTGTAGCATAGGCCACACAGGGTGACGGACATCACAACGAGTGATCGTATTTTGAGACGCTCGTCCCCTGACCGTTCGCAACGGTTGCAAAGGCGCAACCCACAGCACCCCCATGTGGAGGTTTTCAATTTGAGAAGCACAACGAGCGGCCTGTCGCAGAGACGGCGCGGCAGACTATTGAGGGCTGTGGGGGCAGTATTTGCCGCCATGGCTGCGCTACTGCTCATCGTGGCCCCGGCGTCCAGCGCCACGACCCCTTCACCGACACCATCCCCGTCGGCGACACAGTTCACGAACAGCATCAGCGGCTTCTTGCGCGGCGACGACCGCGCACCGATCCCCGGGGTAACCATCACCGCCACGAGCGGCGATTTCACGGGAACCACGAAATCGGGAGCCAACGGCGCCTGGACCATCGGCGTCCCCACCCAGGGAACCTACGAGGTCAAACTCGATGAATCCACGCTTCCGCAGGGCATCAAACTGGCCGAGGGCCAGGAGAACCCCCGCAACGTCACCTTCAGCCAGACCTCAAACCTCTCGGTGATCTTCACCTTTGGCAAGGGCATTGTCGTGGAGCAGCAGAACTTCATGCAAAACCTGCTCAACCGGCTGGTGGCAGGCCTGAGCTTCGGCCTGTTGCTCGCCCTCGCGTCCGTGGGCCTGTCCCTGATCTTCGGCACCACCGGCCTGACGAACTTCGCCCACGGAGAAATGGTCACCATAGGCGCGGTGCTGGTGTTCGCCTTCAACCAGATGCACCTGCCGTTCTGGCTGGCCGTCATCCTGGCCGTCATCGGCGGCGGATTGTTCGGCTACGTCCAGGACGCGGGCCTGTGGAAGCCGCTGCGGCGCCGCGGAACTGGGCTTGTTCCGATGATGATCGTAAGCATCGGCCTCGCCCTGTCCGTGCGCTACATAATCCAGTTCTATTTCGGCGGCGCCACCCAGCAACTGCCGTTCGCCCAGAGCGTGGAAATCCTGATCGGCCCGATCTCCATCTCCCCCAACAACCTCTTGTCCCTCCTCGTCAGCGCCGTCGTGATCGCCGCCCTCGGCGTCGTCCTGCTCAAGACCCGCCTCGGCAAGGCCACCCGCGCGGTGGCCGACAACCCGGCGCTGGCCGCAGCCTCCGGCATCGACGTCGACTCCGTCATCCGGATCGTCTGGGTGGTCGGCGGCATGCTCGCCGCCCTCGGCGGCATCCTCTGGGCCTACTACCGGCCCGGCGTCACCTTCGACATGGGCTCGCAGATCCTGCTGCTCATCTTCGCCAGCGTCACCCTCGGCGGCCTCGGCACAGTCTGGGGCGCCCTGGTCGGTTCCATCATCGTCGGCATCTTCGTTGAGCTGACCACCGTGTTCGGCCTCGCAGCCGACCTCAAATACGTGGGAGCGTTGTTCATCATGATTGTTGTCCTCTTGTTCCGCCCTCAGGGCATTCTGGGCCGCCGCGAGCGCGTGGGTTAGGAGACAGCCATGGATTTCGGATTCATATTTTCCAGCGCCGCCGGCGAACTCTTCAGCCCGACGACAGCTGCCTACGCCCTGGCCACCCTCGGCCTCGCGGTCCACTTCGGCTACACCGGCCTGCTCAACTTCGGCCAGGCAGGCTTCATGGCAGTGGGGGCCTACGGCTTCGCCATCTCCACCCTGACGTTCCATGTGCCGTTCTTCGTCGGACTGCTCGTCGCCGTCGTCGCCTCCGCCATCTTCGCCCTGCTGCTCGGCATCCCGACGCTGCGGCTGCGGGCGGACTACCTGGCCATCGTGACGATCGCGGCGGCCGAAATCGTGCGCTACATCGTCACGACCAACCAGCTGACCGCCATCACCGGCTCGGCCAACGGCCTCGCCGCCTTCGAGGGCGATTTCTACGCCATGAACCCCTTCCCGCCGGGAACCTACATTGGCATGAACAACCGCGACTTCTTCATCCGGGTGGTCGCCTGGGCAGTCGTAGCAGTCTTCTGCACCCTGGTCTGGCTGCTGATGCGAAGCCCCTGGGGCCGGGTACTCAAGGGCATCCGAGAGGACGAGAACGCCGTCCGCTCGCTCGGCAAGAACGTGTACGCCTACAAGATGCAGTCCCTGATCATCGGCGGCGCGCTCGGTGCCCTGGCAGGCATGATCTTCACGATTCCCCGCGGCGCGGTGCAGCCTGCCAACTACGGCACGGAACTGACGTTCTTCCTCTACACCTGCCTGCTGCTCGGCGGGCTCGGCACTGTGCTCGGCCCGGTGGTCGGGGCCATGATCTTCTGGGTGGTGCTCTCGCTCACCCAGGGCATCCTCTACGGCCTGATCGAGTCCGGCACCATCACGTGGCTGAACACGGTCCAGGCCGGGCAGCTGCGTTACATCCTGGTCGGCGTGGCGCTCATGCTGCTGATGATCTTCAGGCCCCAGGGCGTTCTCGGCAATAAAAAGGAGCTGGCATTCGCATGAGCCTTCCAAGCGAAGAGTCACGGGACGAACCCCGCACGTCGGAAGAAATCGACTATATGACGGACAACCGTCCGATCGCCGCCGGGGAGATCGCGCCCGGTTGCAAGAAGCGTGATCCGATCGTGGTGGCGGAGAACGTCACCCGCACCTTCGGCGGCATCAACGCCGTCGACGTCCAGTACCTCGAAATCCCGCGGCACAAAATCACCGCACTGATCGGCCCCAACGGCGCCGGCAAGACCACCTTGTTCAACCTGCTGACGGGATTCGACACCCCGAACTCGGGTACATGGCAGTTCGAGGGCAACAACATCGCCGGCGTCTCCTCCTACAAGGTGGCCCGGATGGGGATGGTCCGCACCTTCCAGCTCACCAAGGTCATGGGCAAGCTCACCGTGATGGAGAACATGCGCCTCGGCGCCTCCAGCCAGTCCGGCGAACGACTGTCGAAGGCCTTGTTCAAGGGCATCTGGGGCGGCCAGGAAAAGAAGATCACCCAGGAAGCGAACGTGCTGCTGGAGAAGTTCAAACTGGACGCCAAGAAGGACGACTACGCGGCGTCGCTGTCCGGCGGGCAGCGGAAGCTGCTGGAAATGGCCCGGTCACTCATGGTCCGGCCCAAGCTTGTCATGCTCGACGAGCCGATGGCCGGCGTCAACCCTGCGCTGACGCAGTCGCTGCTGGACCACATCAAGAACCTCAAGGCCGAGGGCATGACCGTCTTGTTCGTCGAGCACGACATGAACATGGTCCGGCACATCGCCGACTGGGTGGTCGTGATGGCCGAGGGCAAGATCGTCGCGGAAGGGCCTCCCGCCGAGGTCATGAAGAACCCCGCCGTGATCGACGCCTACCTCGGCGCCCACCACGACGTCGATCTCGGCGACGCCGAGGGCATCAAGGAACTGGCCGCGGAGCTGGTCGCCGACGAGGAATCGATTGTCGGCACTGAAAACGCCGGCATCATCTCCGCCGACGTCCTCACCACCGAGGCGGAGGAAGCGGCGGCGAACGGGACGACGCGCGGCCGCCGCAGCGCCGGAGAGCCGAACCGCGCCGAAGAGCCAAACCGCACAGAGAAGGACAAAGAATGAGCGCCACCAGCGCGGCACCGGCCGCCCAGCCCGCCTTCGATGGCGACTCGGTCGTGAAGGTCACCGATCTGGTGGCTGGTTACATCCCCGGCGTCAATATCCTCAACGGCTGCAGCATCGAGGCCCGCAAGGGTGAGCTGATCGGCATCATCGGCCCCAACGGCGCCGGCAAGTCCACGCTGCTGAAGGCCATGTTTGGCCTGGTCAAGGTCCACTCCGGCTCGGTGGTGGTCCGCGGGCAGGACATCACCGGACTCAAGGCCAACAAGCTGGTCAGCAAGGGCGTCGGCTTCGTTCCGCAGAACAACAACGTGTTCGCCGCCCTGACCATCGAGGAAAACCTGCAGATGGGCATGTTCCAGCGGCCCAAGGACTTCGCTCAACGGTTCGACTTTGTCTCCGAACTGTTCCCGGAGCTCGCCAAACGGCGCGCCCAGCGGGCAGGCTCGCTCTCCGGCGGCGAACGCCAGATGGTCGCCATGGGACGGGCCCTCATGATGGACCCGGCCGTACTGCTGCTCGATGAGCCCTCCGCGGGCCTCTCCCCTGTCAAGCAGGATGAGACCTTCCTCCGGGTCCACGAGATCAACCGGGCCGGCGTCTCCGTCATCATGGTGGAGCAAAACGCGCGCCGCTGCCTGCAGATCTGCGACCGCGCCTACGTGCTGGACCAGGGCAAGGACGCGTACACCGGTACTGGCCGGGAACTCATGAAGGATCCCAAGGTCATCCAGCTCTACTTGGGGACGCTCGCAGACACCGTCGAATAGCGCCTCGGGCAGTATCCCCGCAAGGGCCGTCACCAGCCGGTGGCGGCCCTTCTGCGTGCCCAGCGTAGTTGGCTCCGGGTTCGGGCCCGGTGGTACCGTCCGGGCGCCTCCGTCGCCCTCAGCGTTTGTCTCACCGGCCGCTCTCCCGGCAGGACGGCGACGGCGTCACGCGGCGCAGAGTTATGGGCGGGCACCTTGAGGGCGCAGCCGGAATTCCGGCGTCGAGCTGTCCAACGCCGGCCAAAAGGCTGCTGTGCGTGACGCCTGGCCCGCACGGACGCTGCCCCGGACGCAAAAGACCCCCGTCCGGGCTGGACGGGGGTCTCTTGTTAGTCGGGAGGAAGCGGCTTACAGCTTGCCGAATTCTTCCTTGACCGGCTTGTAGGTGTTGTCATCCTGGAACTCGTAGATGCCGATGTAGGCTTCCGTCGGGTCGCCGGCGTCGGAGAACGATACGGGGCCGGACTGGCCGTCGTAGTCGATGTCCTTACCGTTGCGGAGCAGGGTGACACAGGTCGGGAACGTGTTGCACTTCTCTCCACCTTCAGAGACTGCCTTGAGCTGGGCTGCGATGTCGGTGCCCTTGGTGCTCTTGGCGGCTTCGGCAGCGAGTGCGATCAGGTTCACGGCGTCGTAGGACTCGCCGGAGTAGCTGTAGTCCTTCAACGCGGGGTCGATCGTCAGGAGCTTCTTCTTGAAGTCATCCTTGGCGAAGGTACCCGGGATGGTGCCCTGGGCGCCCTTCAGGGTTCCCGGCTGGAAGTCCTTGCTGTAGTCGGACATGTTGCCGTCCACCATGAAGATCTGGGTCGGCTTGACGCCCTTGCCCGTCATCAGCGGAACGATGCTCTTGGCCTGGTCGAAGGTGATCAGGGCAATGGCGTCCGGCTTGGCGGCGAGAACCTTGTCCACCTGGCTGCTGAACTGGGAATCGCCCTCGTTGAAGAGTTCCTGGGCAACAACCTTGCCGCCGGCTGCCTCGAAAGCGGACTGGACGTTCTTTGCAAGGCCGGTTCCGTAGGCGTCGTTCAGGACGATCATGCCGACAGTCTGGGCGCCACAGGTGGCCATGTAGTTGCCGAGGACCTTGCCCTGGAGCACGTCCGAGGGGGCGGTGCGCCAGTAGAGGCCCTTGTCATCCCACGCGGTGAAGTCCGGGGAGGTGTTGGCCGGGGAGAACTGGACGACGCCGGCACCGGTGATCTGGTTGATCACGGTCTTGGAGACACCCGAGGAGGCTGCGCCGACGATTGCACTGACGCCCTGTCCGAGCAGTGCCGTGGTGGACTGAGTGGCGATGTCGGTCTTGGTGTCGCCGGAGTCACGGTGGATGACCTCGACCGGCTTGCCCAGGACGCCGCCGGCATCGTTGACCTCCTTGATGCCGAGGTTGACACCTGCAATTTCGGGCGGGCCGAGGAAGGCCAGCGAACCCGTCGTCGGCAGGAGCGAGCCGATCTTCAGGGGTGTGGGGGTGGTGGTGGCCGAAGCGGGCACAGTGCCCGCTTCGCCGGCAGCGCTGGTACCGCCGCCGGTGGCGCTGGGTGCCGGGCACGCGATTCCCGCGGCCGCGGCTGAGCTGGATCCCGACGAACTCGGGGCAGGCGAACCGCCACAAGCCGTAGCCAGAAGGGCGACGCCGAGGCTAAGCACTGTGAGCTTAGCGACGCGGGGCGCAACCCGTGGGAGTGAAGTCATGTACAAGCTCCTCGATCTAAAGGTGCGAACGGCCTTTGACGCGAAAGATCAGGTGTTCCTGATTCCACTTCAAGCTAGTGCAATTTCGACGTGAAAATAAGTGACTACGGTCACATCCTTATAACACTCGTTGCATAGAGGAAATCTGGACGGTTTCAGAGGCTGTTTTGGCGGCTGTTTTGGCGGGGCGACGGCCTGGAACGCCCAGCCGGGCAAGGGGACGCCGGGGGCCAGTCCGCTCGGCTGCCGGGGCGCGGCAGGGCGGCGGACCCGGGGCGCGGCAGGGCGGCGGACCCGGGGCGCGGCAGGGCGGCGCGCAACACTGTGCCCCAGGTGGGACTCGAACCCACAACACGCGGATTTTAAGTCCGCTGCCTCTGCCAATTGGGCTACTGGGGCGCCCGGTCCATGGTATCCCGTCGCCGGGCGGATCAGCCCGCGAAAGGGTCCGCGTAGCGGAAGGTGCCGCTCACGCCGCCGGGCCAGACGGCGAGCGGGAGCAGCTGGAAGTGCGCGGCCCAGCCGGCCTCCGGCGGCGCCACCCCGAGCGACGTGGACGGGACAAAGCCGAAGCGGGAGTAATACTCGGGGCTGCCCAGCAGCGCGATCCCCCGCTCCCCCGCGGTGTTGGCCCGGGCCACGGTCTCGTTCATGAGCGCGGTGCCGATGCCGTGGCGCTGCAGCCGCGGCACCACCCCGATCGGCCCGAGCCCGAGCAGCTCCAGCTCGCCCACCCATCCGCGGGTGCTGATCACATACCCCACGATTTCGCCGTCGAGTTCCGCAACGACGCTGAAATCCGGCAGGTATTGCTGGCACTCGAACAACCGGGCCAGCAGCTTCACTTCGTCGGGTTCGCCGTCGATGTGCAGCCCGGTGGCGGGCGAGATGGCAAACGCGGCGGCTGTGAGGGCGAGGATGGCCGGACGGTCCGCTGGCTCCTCGCTGCGCAGCACGAGTTCCGGTGCCGGTTTGTGCTCCCCATGGGCCGCGACGAGTTCGTGCAGTACCTCCAACGCCCGTTCGGTATCCGCCACCGGCACCAGCAGGTGGTCATGGTGGAAGCCGGCCAGGACGTTGCAGCTGATCTTCGCCTCGGTCAGGGCGGCGCTGACGGCTGCGGTCAGGCCGATCGCCTCCAGCGAGGAGTGCACCTGGAGCGTGATCCAGGCCGCGACGAAGTCGTAGGAGAGCCCCAGACTGTCCGCTTCGTCCCGCGGCAGCACGACGGTCAGCCCTTCCGCCTCACGGACGGCGGCCGCGATGGCCCCGGCCAGGGGCCTGCCGTGCGGCCACAGGGCGTAGACGTATTCGCCCTCGCGCAGTTCGGGGTGCATGGTGGCCAGGAGGGTGTGCAGGTCCTTTTCAGCTGTCATGGAGCCAGTCTAGGCGCGGGTCCTGCACACCTGTCCGCTCGGGCGCCCCTGCGGTTGCCCGCCACGAAAACGGCGGCCGCTCCCCCTGAGGGGAACGGCCGCCGTCGAAAGCTCGGATCAGGCTACTTGGAGTCGGCCGGAACAGCTTCCTTGGCGTCGTTCTTGGCAGTGTCGCTCTTCGCGGTGTCCGCAGGCGTGCCGGCAACGGGAGCAGCGGCAGGCTTCGGGGCCGGCGTCGCTGCGGCCACGAAGGCGCCGCGCGGGTTGTCCAGATCCATCAGCTGCGTGGTGTCGCGGCCCAGGAAGAAGGCCCACACCCAGCCGGAGATCACGCGGATCTTGCGCTCCACCGTGGGGATGGCCATGCCGTGGTAGCCACGGTGTGCCAGCCAGGCCAGCGGGCCCTTGAGGCCGATGCGGCCAACCAGGTTGATGTTCGCCACGCCCTTCCATTCGCCGAAGCCGGCCACGGCGCCCAGGTTCTTGTGCTTGTAGTCCTTGAGCGGCTTGTCCCAGCGGGAGGCCCACAGGTTCTTGGCCAGGCGCTTGGACTGGCGCAGCGCGTGCTGGGCGTTCGGCACGCAGGTGCCGTCCGGCAGACCGCTGCCCGTGAGGTCGGGGACAGCCGCGACGTCGCCGGCAGCCCAGGCGTTCTCGATGATGCCCTCGTCGCCTGCGATGCGAAGGTCGGCCAGCACGCGGACGCGGCCGCGCGGCTCGAGCGGGAAGTCGGTGGAGCGGACCATCGGGTTGGCCTGCACACCGGCAGTCCAGACCAGGGTGTCAGTCTCGAACTCCTGGGCCGGGCTCTTGTCCGGGAGGTTGATGAGCTTCAGGGAACCCTCGGCGTTGTCGAGGGAGGTGTTCAGCAGGACCTCGATGCCGCGGCTGCGCAGGTGTTCGACGACCCATTCGGCCTGCGGTGCCGTGACCTCGGGCATGATGCGGCCCATCGCCTCGACCAGGACGAAGCGGACTTCCTCCTGCTTGATGCGCGGGTTGTTCTTGACCGCGGCGCGGGCGAGGTCTTCCATTTCGGTGATGCACTCGATGCCGGCGAAGCCGCCGCCGACGACGACGAACGTCAGGGCGCGGGCGCGCTCAACGGGGTCCGTCATGAGGGAACCGGTCTCGATCCGCTCGAGTACCTTGTTGCGCAGAGCGACGGCCTCTTCGATGGTCTTCAGGCCGATGCCCTTTTCCGCGAGGCCCTTGATCGGGAACGTGCGGGTGATGGCGCCAGCGGCCAGCACGACGTCGAAGTAGGGAATCTCGAAGGTGTCGCCACCGTCGGAGGGTGCCACCACGGCTTTGCGGTTGGCGTGGTCGATCGAGGTGACGCGGCCCTGGATGAGTTCCGTCTGCTTCAGGTGCTGGCGGTGCGAGACGACTGCGTGGCGCGCCTCGATGTTGCCGCCGGCAACTTCCGGCAGGAAGGGCTGGTAGGTCATGTAGGGCAGCGGATCCACGAGGGTGACGATGCCACCTGCATTCGCGATCTTTTTCTGAAGTTTGAGGGCTACATACAGGCCGACGTACCCGCCGCCGACGACGAGTACCCGGGGACGGTCCTGGAGCTGAAGGGAGGATGCCATGCCTCAAGAATACAGTAGTTTGTGAAAACCTTCACTAACTATGACGGGCTGCCGGAGTCCACCGGATTGGCCGACTCGGGTTCGGCCCTGTCGGGTCCGTCCGGCCCGTTCTTTGGCGTGCGCATGGCGGCCCGCAGCTGGAAGGCGGCGGCCACAACGATTCCCACGAGCAGGGAACCGAAGCCCAGGACCACCGCGGCCGGCACGGCGCTGTCCAGCTGGGACGGCTTCCCCGCGACGGGCACGGTCGCTTCGGGCAGGGTGGGCGCAGCGCTGGAGGGCGCGGGCGCGGCAGCCGGTGCAGTCGTGGCGAGGTTTCCGCGCCGGTGGACCCGGATCCAGTCCGAAATGGACCCCAGCGGATTGACTTTCGTTTCCGGGACATCGGCTTTGAGGGCCGCTTCGGCGTTCAGCACACCAAAGCCGTAAAGCGGATCCTTCCCTGGCACCCCGGCGTCTTTGGCCGTGCTGACGATCCGGTTGATGACCTGGCTCGCGGACATCTCGGGCCATTTGGAGCGGATCAGGGCCGCGACGCCGGAAACGATGGGCGTGGCTCCGGAGGTGCCCGCCCACTCGGCGTAGCCGCCGGCCGGCAGGCCGCCGACCAAGTCCTCGGCGGGAGCTGCGACGCCGATACTGATGCCCTGGGAGGAGGAGTCGATGCTGGCCGCGCCCGTGCGGTCCAGGCCTGCGACCGTGAGGACACCGGGGATGGTGGCCGGGGCGCCGACCTGGACGTTGCCGCCCACCCGGTTGCCTGCGGCGGCGACGATCACGACGTCCTTCTGTTCGGCGTACAGGAATGCCGCGTCCCAGCTCTGCGGCCATTCCGGCGACGTGCTGCCGAGGGAGATGTTGATGACGCGGGCGCCGTTGTCCACAGCCCACCGCACGGCCTCCGGGATCTGGTCCTGGTCGCTCTTGCCGCCCGGGTTGGCGGAACCGAGCCAGGTGGACACGGACAGTAGCTGGGCTTCCGGGGCGACGCCGACGACTCCGTCCGGGCCAACGGTCGGGCCGACGGCAGAGCCAGGTGCGCTGGCGCTCGGTTTGGCAGTCGCTTCGGGCGGCTGATGCCCGCGCCCGGCGAGCATGGTGGCCACGAGGGTGCCGTGTTCGGGTTTGGCGCCGATGCTCCCCTCGCCGTTGGCATTGCCGGCGCCGGAGATGTCCGCGCCGCCGGCGAGCACGCCAGCCAGGTCCGGATGCCCGCCGTCCACGCCGCTATCGATGACGGCGACTTTGACGCCGGCTCCCTTGGAAACATCCCAGGCTTTGGTGATGCCGGATTCGGCGAGCCAGTATTCCTTGTCCCGCCAGGAGTCGGCGTAGGCGGGCGCGGCCAGGGTCAGCGCCGCCGTGGACGCCCCGCCGGCGAGGGCCAAGGCCATCAACGCGGAGGCGGTCCGGCGGCGCCGGGCTGTTGCTCTGGTCATTCAGGTCCTATCGGCGGATGCACCAGCGGTACGGGCGCGCGCTGGGCACACCTGCTGGGGCGGGATCATCGGATGCTGAGGGCAATTCCGTCAAGAATATCGTGTTCACTGCTCACGGCCGTGGTGATGCGCCCGCCGGTGACCTCGGCCAGGCGTTGCAGGACCCGCCGCCAAACGAGGCCGCCGGCGCCGATCACGTCCACCCGCCCGGGGTGCATGTACGGCAGCGCGGCCCGCTCCGCCCGGGTCATTTCGAGCAGCTCGGTGCAGGCCTTGCGGACCGCGTCCAGGTCCAGCTCGGTGCCATGGATCGCGGCCGGCGAGTACTCCGGCAGGCGCAGCGCATGCGCCGTGATGGTGGTGACCGAGCCGGCCACGCCGACGACGGCGGTGGTGCGTTCCAGCGGAACGGTTCGTGCCGCCTCGCTGATGGCGGCGTCGACGTCGGCCTCTGCTGCTGCGATCTGTTCCGCGGTGGGCGGATCGCTGCGCAGGTGCCGTTCGGTCATCCGGACGCAGCCGACGTCGACCGAGCGGGCGGCGATGACGCCGTCGGCGTTGCCCAGCACGAACTCCGTGCTTCCGCCGCCGAGGTCTACCACCAGCACGGGGTCCTCGCCGCGGGAGGGCAGGACACTGCTGGCGCCGGCGAAGGACAGCGCGGCTTCCTCGTCGCCGGTGATCACCTCGGGTTCGACGCCGAGGATGGCGCGGATGCCGTCGACGAAGACCTGGCGGTTGCGGGCATCGCGGGTGGCGGAGGTGGCCACGAAGCGCACCTTTTCGGCGCCGTGCTCGCGGATGAGGTCAGCGTAGTCCCTGGTCGCGGCGAAGGTGCGCTCGAGCGCTTCCTGGGCCAGTTCACCCGTGGAGTCCACGCCCTGGCCCAGCCGGACCACGCGCATTTCCCGCACGATGTCCGTCAGCCGCGGCGTGGGCTGCCCTGTTGCGCCGCCTGTGCCCGCATCTGTGTTCATATCAGCGATCAGCAGGCGGATCGAGTTGGTGCCGCAGTCTACGGCCGCGACCCGGGTCACTGGGACTCCCCCGCGCCGGCGGCGCCAGCCGCGCCGGCAGTGTCGGCTGTGGCGTCGGCGCCGCGGGACTGGCGGACCGGCGCGGGCCGGCCCACGATCTCCGGAAGGCCTTGCGGTCCGTGGCGGCTGAGGTCCTGGGACGGGACCTCGCCGCTGGTGTCCCAGGCGCCGTCGCAGTAGCACCGGTCCGCGGTCCACCATTCGGCGATGGCCGCGATCGACTCATCCCCTAGCGGGTTTACGCCCGGGCCGGCGGCCAGCGAATGCCCCACGAGGACGTGCAGGCATTTGACGCGCGTCGGCATTCCGCCGGCGGAGACGCCGTCGATTTCAGGAACGGCCCCGATGCCGGAGCGCGCGCCGATCTCGGCACGGGAGGCCAGATATGCCTCGTGGGCGGCGCGGTACCGGGCCGCGAGGCCGGCGTCGGCGGCGAGCCGGTCATTCATTTCGTTCATCAGCCCGGCGGCCTCCAGCCGCGATACCGCCGACGTGATCACCGGGTGGGTGAGGTAGAACGTTGTGGGGAACGGCGTCCCGTTGCTGAGCCGCGGCGAAGTGGCGGCGACCAGCGGGTTCCCGCAGACGCAGCGGGCCGGGATTTCGACGACGTCGCGCACGGGCCGGCCCAGCTGGCGGCTGAGGACCTCGAGGTCGTGCGGCGATGGCTGGGCGAGGCCCTCCGGGGCGCTTGCCCTGTGCCGTGGCGCCGGGGTCTTGGCTGTCTGCACAGGGGTGGTCTCGTCCGCTCGGTTCTGGTCCACTCGGTTCTCGTCCACGGGAGTGGCACCTTCCTGCCCTGTTCCGGATTGTCCGCGGGACAATCCGGCGGCGGGCGCCGCTTCTAGTCTGTTGCCGATCGCCTGACGGACTCCCAGAGGGCGTCCACCCAGGGCAGGTTGGCCGGGTCTTGTGCTGATGCTGCACCCGCCGCGCCACCGGACTGTGCGGCAGGAAGATCGCTGCCGAATACCCAGTAGCCCGTCTCTCCGGGCATAACCATGTTAATGCGGTCGCGGGCCTGCTGTTTCACATAGTTGGGATCCTGCCACCGCGACACCTGGCGTCTGAGGTCCTCCTGCTTCGTCTGCTTGGCCGCGATGTCGGCCTGCAGCGCCGCGATTTCGGCGCGCTTGTCCACGAAGATCTTGACCGTGGGGGCCAGCAGGATGGTGATGGCAATCATGACGACACCCAGGGCAAGCAACCGGCCCGAGAACGCCTTGGCCGGCACGGGGTCGAGGGACTCGTCCGGACCCCCTGCGGCGGTCCGGCTCGGGGTCTTGCCGCTGGCCCTGCCGCCGGCCTTCCCGGGCGCCGGGCGGGTCGCGGGCTTTGCGGGTGCTCCTGCCGGTGCTGCTGCGGGGCGGGGTTTGGCGGGAGATGCGGCCCCGGAACTGCTGGCGGCCGGCTTGCCCGCTGCGGGTGCTGACGCACGCGGCGGGGCAGGCGCAGCGCCCGGGGGCGTGGCCGGCGTCGTCGCTGCGCCGCTGCGGGAGCCGCCAAAGTCCGCCTGGATGACCTCGCCGCCGTCGGCTGTTGCCCCCAAGCCTGCTGGCCCGGGCTTGGCGGCAGGCGTAGCCCGGGGAACATTGGGGCGTCGGGTAGCCATGTCACTCCTTCAAAAGCGGACCAAAAACAGAACCGGTGGCCATGGTCTTTCAACCATAGCCACCGGTTACCGGTTTTCGCGGCTAACTAGCCCTTGAAACGCGGGAAGGCGCTGCGGCCGGCGTACCGTGCGGCGTCGTCGAGTTCCTCTTCGATGCGCAGCAGCTGGTTGTACTTGGCCACACGCTCGGAGCGTGCCGGGGCACCGGTCTTGATCTGTCCCGCGTTGGTGGCAACGGAGATGTCAGCAATGGTGGTGTCCTCGGTTTCGCCGGAGCGGTGCGAGGTGATGGTGGTGTAGCCGGCACGCTGGGCCAGTGACACGGCGTCCAGCGTCTCGGTCAGGGAACCGATCTGGTTGACCTTGACGAGCAGCGAGTTAGCGGTCTTGGTGTCGATGCCGCGCTGCAGGATGGCCGGGTTCGTGACGAAGAGGTCATCGCCCACGAGCTGGACCTTGTCGCCGATGCTGTCGGTGAGGGTCTTCCAGCCTTCCCAGTCGTTCTCGTCCAGCGGGTCCTCGATGGAGACCAGCGGGTAGTCGGCGACGAGCTCGGCGTAGTAGGCGCTCATCTCGGTGGCGGAAAGTGCCTTGCCTTCGAACTGGTAGGCGCCGTCCTTGAAGAACTCGGAGGAGGCGACGTCCAGGGCCAGGGCGATGTCCTTGCCCGGGGTGTAGCCGGCGTTCTTGATGGCTTCCTGGATCAGGTCCAGGGCCGCACGGTTGGACGGCAGGTTCGGCGCGAAGCCGCCCTCGTCACCCAGGCCGGTGGACAGGCCCTTGGCCTGCAGGACGGACTTGAGGTTGTGGTAGACCTCGACGCCCCAGCGCAGGCCCTCGGAGAAGGTCTCGGCGCCGATCGGGACGATCATGAATTCCTGGATGTCCACGTCGGAGTCGGCGTGCGAGCCGCCGTTGAGGATGTTCATCAGCGGCACGGGCAGGACGTGCGCGTTGGGGCCGCCGAGGTACTTGTACAGCGGCAGGTCGGCGGAGGCGGCGGCAGCGTTGGCCACGGCCAGGGACACGCCCAGGATGGCGTTGGCGCCGAGCTTGCCCTTGTTGGGCGTGCCGTCCAGGTCGATCATGGCCTGGTCGATGCTGCGCTGGTCGGTCGCGTCGAAGCCGGTCAGGGCCGGGGCGATCTGGTCGATGACCGCGTCGACGGCCTTCTGGACGCCCTTGCCGAGGTAGCGGCCCTTGTCGCCGTCGCGGAGTTCAACGGCCTCGTGCTCGCCGGTGGAAGCGCCGGAGGGAACTGCTGCGCGGCCGATCTGGCCGTCCGAGAGCAGGACTTCAACTTCTACGGTCGGGTTGCCACGGGAATCGAGGATTTCGCGGGCGTGGATGGCATCGATAAGCGCCATGGATATGCTCCTTTGGGTGAAGCGATCTGCAGGGAATCTGACTGCTTGGACTCTGGCTGTACACCAAGTACGAAAAAGCCGACGTCGTCGTCGCTACTAGCGTAGTCGAGAGCGGGATAAGTTACGGAAACCTATCCAATCCCCGGACGTCATGATGCCGACGCTGATGTTCCGACTCTAGTCTGCCTGCGCTATTTTGCCTGCGGCGGTGAGCCCTTGCTGTCCTGGAATCGGCGGAGGGCTCCACGGAGGGCGCGCTCGGCGTCGAGCCCGCCGGCCCGGGCAGCCGCCACGATCCCGAACAGCAGGTCGCCGAGTTCTTCCTCGGCGGCCGGGACGTCGACGGCGGTTTCGGCGGCGGTTTCGCCGGCGGCCGCTGCCAGGCCCGCGCGTTCGGCCCGGTCCAGGAGCTTTTGGGCCCGAGCCAGGGCCGGAAGGGCGGCGGGAACGCCGTCGAAGACGTGGCCGCGCTCGGGTTTCTCGGCCTTCTTGACGGCATCCCATTTCAGGACGATCTCCTCCACCGTTGCCGGGAAGGAATCCTGCAGCGACCCATCGGGCCGGAACACGTGCGGGTTGCGGCGGATCATCTTGGCGGTCAGGCCGCGGGCGACGTCGCCCAAGTCAAAGGCGCCGCGTTCCTCGGCGAGCCGGGCGTGCAGGACCACCTGCAGCAGGACGTCTCCCAGTTCAGACTGCAGTTCCGCGTCGCCGCCGCCGGCCTCGATGGTCTCGGCGACCTCGTAGGCCTCCTCCAAGAGATACTCCACGAGGGATTCGTGGGTGAGGGCACCCATCCAGGGGCAGTGCTCGCGCAGGGCCGCAATCGTAGCGACCAGCCCCTGGACGGGTGTCGTGTCCTCGTTAGCCAAGATCGGAGTAGGCCTCGTTGATGTATTCGACCAGTGCTTCCTTCTCCTCGAGCGGAAGGAAAGCGGCCTCGGCCGCGTTCAGCGTCAGCTCCAGCAGGTCATCGAGGTCGTAGTCGAACGTTTCGACCAGGAGCTCGAACTCGTCGGTCAGCGTCACGCCGCTCATGAGCCGGTTGTCGGTGTTGATGGTGACGTTGAAGCCGAGCTGGTAGAGCATGTCCAGCGGGTGGCTTTCGATGCCCTCACCGAAGCCGGCAATGGCGCCGGTCTGCAGGTTGGACGAGGGGCAGATCTCCAGGGCGATGCCGCGGTCGCGCACCCAGCTGGCGAGTTCGCCCAGGGTCACCATGCCGATGGTGTCGTTGACTTCGTCGCCCTGGGCGTCCGCGTCTTCGTCATCTTCGAATTCGATCGAGACGTCCTCGGCGATCCGCACGCCGTGGCCCAGGCGCAGGGCCCGGCCGTCGACAAGCGCCGACTGGATGCTTTCCAGGCCGGCGGCTTCGCCGGCATGGACGGTGGCCGGGAAGTTGTGCTGGGCCAGGTAGGTGAAGGCGTCCTTGAAACGGGACGGCAGGAAGCCGTCCTCGGCACCGGCGATGTCGAAGCCGACGGCGCCGTTGTTGCGGTGGCGGACAGCCAGTTCGGCGATCTCCTGGCCGCGGTCGGCGTGGCGCATGGCGGTGATGAGCTGGCCCACCTGGATGTCGCGGCCGGTCTCGGCCACGGCGTCCACGCCGGCTTCGAGGCCCGCCTGCACGGCCTCAACCACTTCGTCCAGGCTCAGGCCCTTCTGCAGGTGCTGTTCGGGTGCCCAGCGCACTTCGCCGTACACGACGCCGTCGTCGGCCAGGTCTTCGACGAATTCCTTCGCGACGCGGAACAGGCCTTCCTTGGTCTGCATCACGGCAATGGTGTGGTCGAAGGTCTCGAGGTAACGGACCAGGGAGCCGGAGTCGGCGGATTCGCGGAACCACTCCCCCAGCGCGACGGGGTCCGTGGACGGCAGCGTGTGGCCGGCAGCCTCAGCAAGTTCAATGATGGTGGCCGGGCGGAGTCCGCCGTCCAGGTGGTCGTGAAGGGAAACCTTGGGAAGGCCCTTCAGGTCGAAGTCGAGGTCATGGGCGGCGTCAGGAATAGTCTCAGTCACGTTCCAACCATAGGGTCGCCGGGCGCCGGAAGCTACTTTCTGGACGCTCCGGCCTCAGTGGGCGGACCGGCCAGGATCGTGCCGTGCAGCTCGGGAGCACGATTCCCGGAAGCGGGTTCGGTGGCGTATTCGGCGTCGGCCGCGACCGGACGGGTGTCGTGGCGACCCAGGCGCTTGTGCCACCAGCGCAGGAGGTGGTCGATGAGGACACCGAGCACAATGGCGAATACCACCGCGATGCCCGCGCTGAGCAGCGGGTTGTGGTGCAGCCACGGGAAGGAACTGGCCAGGACGCCGATGCCGATCGAGTAGGCGACCCAGGTCAGGCACGCGAAGGCGTCCAGGAAGAAGAACCGCCGGTGCGGAAACGCCGTCGTTCCCGCCACGTAGTTGACGGCGACGCGGCCCCACGGGATGTACCGGGCGGTGAAGATCAGCACGGCGCCACGCTTCTCGAGTTCGTAGTGTGCCCAGCCAAAGACCTTCTGGACCTTCGGCTTGCGCATCCAGCGGAACCGTTCGAGTCCGATCTTGCGGCCGAGCATGTAGGCCATGTTGTCGCCGGCCATGGCCCCGACGAGCGCAGTGAGGCCCAGGATCCACAGGTTGGGCTGGCCGCTGTGCACGGAGTATGCCGCCAGGGCAACGATCAGGGTCTCGCTGGGGACCACCATCGCGAAGCCGTCCACGAAGAAGAAAACCAGCAGGAGGGGGTAGATCCACCACTGGCCAGCGGCATGGAGCACGGCCTCGTTAATGAACTCCATGCGGGTGGTGCTCCTTGATGACTGGGAACGGACAACTAAGCCGTAACGTACACGCAATGACAGTGGGCGGAACCTTGGACGACGTGCGGCTAACAAACGTGACGCAAATCGCTCCTAAGTGTCCCATGGGCGGGGCCAATCCGCCTAGGACTCGGCGGGCGGAAGGGAACGCGTCGATTCCTCCGGGGTACGGCCGCGCACCTTGCTGATCACGCGGTCCAGGATGATGCCCAGGACGATCGCGCAGATGATCGCAATGGCCGCGCCCAGCACGTGGTTTTTCTCAAACCAGGGGCCAACAAACAGGCCGATCCCCACCGAGTAGCCGGCCCACAGCAGCGCCGAGAGTATCGTCAGGCTGACGAATCTGCTCCGCGGGTAGTGCGTGGCACCGGCGGTCAGGTTGACGGCCACCCGTCCGATCGGGACGAAACGCGCCACGAGGATCAGTGAGGCAGGCCGTTTCCGCAGTTCCCGTCCGGCCCAGCGGAAGGCCGCCTGCATGCGCGGGCCGCGCATCCATGCCCAGCGCCGTGTTCCTACGCGGCGGCCGATCAGGTAAGCGATGTTGTCGCCCAGAAATGCCCCTGCGGCGGCGGCGGCGATCAGGAGCGCCGGATTGGGAACACCCGCCGTGGCGGCGACTGCGGCCAGGCCCACCACCACCGACTCGCTCGGGATCGGTGGAAAGAAGCCATCGATCACGCAACAGGCGAATACCAGGACGAGGACCCAGGGTTGCCCTGCGGCGGCGAGGATGAAGTCGTTGATTGCCTGCACAGCTTCCTAACGCGCGGCGGGGCCAGATCGATCCAAGCGCAGGCTCGGCCGGAGCCGGGCCTGCGCTAGACGGGTACTGCTGTGGAGTCAGTCTTGTGGAGTCAGTGTACCGCCGGCCGCGGCCGCCGTTGCCCTATCACTTGCGGCTGTTAAACCACGGGTTTGGGGACCATAACTGATAGGGCAACGGGCTTAGGCGATGCGGTCGATGATGAGCTTCTGGGCGGGCCGGGACCCCTCGGGGGCGATCACGGCGGCGTGTTCGAGCGCTTCCTTGGCACGCTCGAACTTCTCCGGGGTGTCCGTCAGGAGGGTCATGAGCGGCTCGCCCGCCTTGACCGTGGCGCCCGGCTTGGCGTGCATCCGCACCCCGGCACCGGCCTGGACCTGGTCCTCCTTGCGGGCGCGTCCCGCGCCAAGCCGCCAGGCAGCGACGCCGACGGCCATCGCGTCGAGCTCCACCAGGACGCCGTCGGCCGGGGCGTAGATGACCTCGGATTCCTTGGCCACCGGGAGCTTGGCGCGCGGGTCCCCGCCCTGGGCCTGGATCATCCGGTTCCAGACGTCCATGGCCCGGCCGTCCCGGAGTGCTGCCCGGGGATCGGCGTCGCGGATGCCGGCGCACGCCAGCATTTCCTCCGCCAGCCGGACAGTGAGTTCGACGACGTCGTCCGGGCCACCGCCGGCGAGGACCTCCACGGATTCCTCGACCTCGATCGCGTTGCCCGCCGTGAGGCCCAGGGGCGTGTTCATGTTGGTGAGCAGGGCAACGGTGTTGACACCTGCGTCCTTGCCCAGGGCCACCATGGTTTCGGCCAGTTCGCGGGCGCGGGCCTCGTCCTTCATGAACGCGCCGCTGCCCACCTTGACGTCGAGCACCAGCGAGCCGGTGCCCTCAGCGATCTTCTTGCTCATGATCGAGGAGGCGATCAGCGGGATGGCCTCCACGGTCCCGGTGACATCGCGGAGCGCGTAGAGCTTTTTGTCCGCCGGGGCCAGTCCCGCGCCGGCAGCGCAAATGACCGCGCCGACGTCCTGGAGCTGGGCCATCATTTCCTCATTGCTCAGGGCCGCACGCCAGCCCGGGATGGCCTCGAGCTTGTCCAAGGTGCCGCCGGTGTGGCCAAGGCCGCGGCCCGAGAGCTGCGGCACGGCCACGCCGAATACCGCCACCAGGGGCGCCAGGGGCAGAGTGATCTTGTCCCCGACGCCGCCGGTGGAGTGCTTGTCCGACGTCGCCTTCACGCCGCCGTCGGGCCGCCGCAGGCTGGAGAAGTCCATCCGCTCGCCGGAGGCGATCATGGCCGCCGTCCACCGGGAGATCTCCGCCCGGTCCATGCCGTTGAGCAGGATGGCCATGTTCAGGGCGGCCATCTGTTCGTCGGCGATGGCGCCGCGGGTGTACGCGTCGATGGTCCAGTCGATCTGGGCCGGGCTGAGCACGCCCTTGTCCCGCTTGATGCGGATGATGTCGACGGCGTCGAACGCTTCGCTGTTGCCGGGGTTGTGTGTCGCTTGTGTCACCGGGGTTCCTCCAGGTGTTGGGGGCCAAAGGCATCGGGAAGGACCTGGTCCATGGTCTTGATTCCCTGCGTGGTCATGAGCTCCATGTCCGGAGCCCGGAATTCGTAGAGCAGCTGGCGGCAGCGCCCGCACGGCATGAGGACATTCCCGCCGGCGTCGACGCAGTAGAAGGCGCGGAGCCGTCCCCCGCCGGTCATCTGCAGGTTGCCCACCAGTGCGCACTCGGCGCACAGGGTCAGGCCGTAGCTGGCGTTCTCGACGTTGCAGCCGCTGACGATCCGCCCGTCCCCGGTGAGGGCCGCGGCCCCCACCGGAAACTTCGAATACGGCGCGTAGGCGTTCTTCATGGCGGACACGGCCGCGGCTTCGAGTGCTGCCCAGTCGACGTCGATGCTGTCCATTCTCAGCCCTTGATGTACGGGATGCCGTCGGCGGCCGGCGGCCGGGAGCGGCCGACGAGCCCGGCCACGGCAAACACGGTCACGACGTACGGCAGCATGGCCATGAACTGGCTCGGCACGGGCGTGCCGATGATCGTCACGATGCTTTGCAGGTTGTCGGCGAAGCCGAACAACAGCGCGGCGAAGAACGCCCCGATCGGATTCCAGCGGCCCAGGATCATGGCGGCGAGGGCAATGAAGCCGCGGCCGCCGGAGATTTCCTTGGTGAAGCTGTCGATTGCCACGAGGGTGAAGAACGATCCGCCGATCCCGGCGACGGCCCCGCCGAGTGTGACGTTCCAGAAACGAGTCGCGTTGACCTTGATGCCCAGGGTGTCGGCCGCCTGCGGGTGCTCGCCCACGGCACGGACGCGCAGCCCCCACTTCGTCTTGAACAGTCCGATCCAGATCACAATCACGGCCACGTACATCAGGTAGCCCACCACGGACTGCTTGAACAGGATGGGCCCGATCACCGGGATGCCTGACAGGACCGGGATGTCGATGTTGGGCAGCTCGGCGGGCGAGTTGTATTTCTCCGGGTCCGACTGCATCACGGTGGTGAACAGGAAGCCGGTGAGCCCGGAGACCAGGACGTTGAGCACGACGCCGACGATGATCTGGTTGACCACGTACTTGATGGCGAACAGCGCCAGCACCATCGAGACAAGGGCGCCCGCCACGGCCGCCGCAAGCAGGCCCAGGTAGGCGTTGTGCGTCAGGCTGGCGACGAGCGCGGCCGTAAAGGCACCGCCCAGCAACTGGCCTTCAATGGCGATGTTAACGACGCCGGCGCGTTCGCACAGCACGCCTGAGAGGGAGCCGAAGACGATCGGCACGGCGAGTGTCACGGATCCGGCGATGAGGCCGGCCAGCGAAATGCTGGGGGTCCGGGCGCCGCCCACCACCCAGATCAGGAAGGCGACCACGAACACGACGGTGAACACGGCCGGCACCCAGCGCGGGGGCCGGACGTTCCTTTTCGCCTTCAGGACCAAGGCGTAGCCCGCGAGGCCCAGCAGGATCAAGGAGAGCACCATCCCGGAAAGGAATGCGGGGACTTCGATCGCGGGGAGTTGGAAGAAATCTCCGCCGGACGAAACGCCGAACTTGGCGTTCACCTGCGGGCCCAGCAGGCCGAAGAAGATGAAGGCGAGGGTGGCCAGCACCGCCAGGGTTACCGGCAGCTTCCAGGTTACGGGCTTCGCGGACTGCGCGGGCCCGCGGCTCTTGTCCGGCTGGGATTCCCCCTGAATGGGCGAGGTTGCTGTTGTGCTCATGCGGCACCTCCGGTGGTTGCGGCCTGCTTGGTTTTGCCGGCGGTCGCGGCCTTCTTCTTGCGCGGGTTGAGTCCGAAAATCGCCCGGACCAGGGGCGGCGCCGCGATGAACAGCACAATGAGCGACTGGACCACGAGCACGATGTCGATCGGAGTTCCGGTCTGGATCTGCATCTGGACAGCGCCGGCGCGGAAGGCTCCGAATAGCAGGCCGGCGGCAAACGTGCCCCACGGCGAGGAACGTCCCAGCAGCGCCACGGTGATCGCGTCAAAGCCGTAGGTTGCCGCGACACCATCGGTCAGGACCTTTTCGGTGCCTGCCACCTGCGCCACGCCGGCCAGTCCGGCCAGGCCACCGGCAATGGTCATCACCAGGATGGTGGCCCTGGAGACGTTAATGCCGGCAGTCAGGGCTGCCTTGGGGTTGGCCCCGACGGCACGGAATTCGAAACCGAGCGTGGAGCGGTTCAGCAGCCACGAAACAAACACGGTGGCCGCAATGGCCAGCAGGAATCCCAGGTGCAGCCGGTACTGGCTGCCGAAGAGCAGCGGGTACGCGGCGCTGGGGTCCAGGATCGGCGATATCGGGGTGTCCGCCCCCGGACGCTGGAACAAGTCCGTGTCCAGCAGGTAGCGCAGGAAATAGAGGGCGATGTAGTTGAACATGATGGTCACGATGACCTCGTGGGCGCCCGTCCTGGCTTTAAGCACGCCGACGAGGCCGCCCCAAACGGCGCCGCCGACGACGCCGGCCACGAGGACCAGCAGCAGGTGCAGCCCGATCGGCAGGTGCAGCGCGAAGCCGACCCACGAGGCGAGGATGCCGGCCATGATGATCTGGCCCTGCGCACCGATGTTGAACAGACCCGCGCGGAAGGCCAGTGCGACGCCGAGGCCCGCGGTGATCAGCGGGGTGGCGATAGTCAGCGTCTCCATGAGGGGTGCGAACTGTCCAGCCGCTCCGGCCCCGCGGGGGTTGAAGACCGCGCCTTGGAAGAGGGCGACGTACGAGCCGGTGGCGGCGGACCAGACGGCGGTGAGGAAATCACTGGGCCGGGCAAAGAGATAGCCCGCGGTGGTGCCGACCACCTTGTCCGTCATGGCGATGAGCATGCCGCCCAGGATCAGTGCGAGCAGCACCGCCAGGATGGTCACGATGCCATTGCCGGTGAAGATCTTGCGCAGCAGCGACTCCTCTTCCGGGGCACCGGGAAGGGATCCGCTCTGAGTCGAGACCGGAACGGCCGATGGCTGGTGGGCACCGCCCGCGGTGTCCAGCGAGGTGACGAAGGCTTCATCGTCCTCGAGCGGCTCGGGCTCCACGTCGGTGGCTTGGGCTGCCGGAAGCCGGTCCGGGTCCGGTGTGGCCGCGGGCCGCGGCTCGGTGTTCTCACTCATTGTGGTCTCCTACGGCGCCGGAGCCGGGCTCCTGCACGGACGGGGCGGCGGGCGCCGGGTTCGTTGCCTTCGTTGCGGGGTTGTCGGCCGGGGTGCCGGACGGGTTTTCTGCTGTGTTCCCTGCCGGGTTTTCAGAGAGAGATTGAGCCGAGTGCTTGCCTGCGGCGTCGGCCTGGGCTTCGTCCGGGGAAACCCCGGCCATCATCAGGCCCAGGACGTCGCGCCCGGTGCCGGCCGGGACAATCCCGACCAGCCTGCCCTTGTACAGCACAGCGATCCGGTCAGCGAGTTCAATCACCTCGTCCAGTTCGGTGGAGACGATCATGACGGGCGTGCCATGGTCCCGCTCCGCGACGATCCGATTGTGCAGGAACTCGATGGAGCCCACGTCCACGCCGCGGGTGGGCTGGGAGGCTATGAACAGCCGCAGCGGCCGGGAGAGCTCCCGGGCCATGACGACTTTCTGCTGGTTGCCGCCGGACAGGGTGCCTGCGGCAAGCATGCCGGACGGGGTGCGGACGTCGAATTCTTCGATCCGGGTCTTGGCGTTCTCCAGGACCTTGGCCGGGCTCATGCTGATGCCCTTGGCGAACGGCGCCTGGTCGTAGCGGTCCAGGATCAGGTTCTCGGCAATGGAGAACGTGCCAATCAGCCCGTCGAGTGAACGGTCTTCCGGCACGAATCCGACGCCGGCGTTGAGGACGTCCTTGACGCTGCGGCCCAGGAGTTCCTCGCCGTCGAGGGTGATCGAGCCGTCGACCCTCTCTTGCAGGCCCAGGATGGCCTCGGTCAGTTCGGTCTGGCCATTGCCCTGGACGCCGGCGACGGCGAGGATCTCGCCGCGGGCGATCCCGAAGCTGATGCCGTCCACCACGTGCTGGCCGCTGGGCGCGATCACCGTCAGGTCCTTGACCTCGAAGGTGGTCTCCTGCGGATTGGCCGGAGCCTTGTCCAGGGTCAGGCTCACGGCCCTGCCCACCATCATGGACGCCAGCTCGGTGGTCGAAGCGCCGGGATCGGCCGAGCCCACCACCTTGCCGCGCCGGATGACGGTGATGGTGTCCGAAACGGCCTTCACCTCACGCAGCTTGTGGGAAATGAAGACGATGGAGGTGCCGTGGCTCTTGAGCTGGCGCATGATGTCCAGCAGCTCATCGGTGTCCTGCGGGGTCAGCACGGCCGTGGGCTCATCGAGGATGAGCACCTTGGCGTCGCGGACCAGCGCCTTGATGATCTCGACGCGCTGCTGCACGCCCACGGGGAGGTCTTCGATCAGCGCGTCGGGGTCGACGTCGAAGCCGTACCGGTCGGAGATCTCCCGGATCTTCCGGCGCGTGTCCTCGAGGTCCAGGAATCCGCCGGTCTTGGTGGTTTCCGCTCCCAGGGCGACGTTCTCCGCGACAGTGAAGACGGGGACCAGCATGAAGTGCTGGTGCACCATGCCGATGCCGGCCGCCATCGCGTCGCCGGGGCCCCGGAAGGTGACCGGTTTGTCGTCAATCAGGATTTCGCCCTCTGTGGGCTCGTACAGTCCGTAGAGGACGTTCATCAGCGTGGACTTGCCAGCGCCGTTCTCGCCGAGCAGACAGTGAATCTGCCCGGGTTCAACAACCACATCGATGTGATCGTTGGCTACCAGGGAGCCGAAGCGTTTTGTAATGCCCTTGAGTTCAAGTTTCAAAACTCTGACCAATCTCGAGGTGTCCGGAAGGCTTGATCCGGACGCGTATGGGGGCTGCAGCACCAGCTTAGTGCCTGCGCTCTGAGGCGCGGCGGGCCGCAACGTAAAAGCGCCACAGCCCGTGCGGTGGTGACCGGACGGGCCGTGGCGCTTAGCGGAGGAAGTTAGGCCTTCGGGCTGGCTGCGGATTCAACCTTCAGCTTGCCGTCGGCGATGTCCTTCTTGATCTGATCCAGCTCGGACTTCAGTTCGGCCGGAACCTGGGCATCCAGGTCGTGGAACGGAGCCAGCTGGACGCCGTCGTTCGCGAGCGTGCCGACGTACGGCTTGTTGGTGAACTGGCCGTCCTTGTCCTGCTTGACGACCGCCTCGACGGCCTGGCCCATCTGCTTCATGACGGAGGAGAGCATGATGTCCTTGTAATCCGGTGCCGTGAGGAAGCCGTCCGAGTCAACCCAGATGAGCTTGACGTCCTTGCCGGCTGCCTTGGCTTCCTGCAGGGCCGCGCCCGCACCCTTGCCGACCGGACCGGCGACAGGCATCACGATGTCGGCGCCCTGGTCCAGGAAGTTCTGGGTGAACTGCTTGCCCTTGTCCTGCTTTTCGAAGTCGCCGGTGAAGGAGCCGTCCTGCTTGGCCTTGTCCCAGCCAAGAACCTTGACGTTCTTGCCCTTCTGCTCGTTGTAGTACTTCACGCCGTCGGCGTAGCCGTCCATGAAGATGGTGACCGTGGGGATCTTGATGCCGCCGAAGGTGGCGACCGTTCCGGTCTTGGTGGTGCCTGCCGCGAGGTAGCCGGCCAGGAACGCGGCCTGGGCGGTGTCGTAGATGATCGGCTTGACGTTGGCGACGGGGGTTTCGTAACCGAAGTCGATGATGGCGAAGTGCTTGTCCGGGTTCGCGGTGGCCTGGGACTTGGTGGCGTCACCGAGCAGGAAGCCGACCGTGATGGTCAGGTTGCAGCCGGCGGAGACCATGGCGCGCAGGTTGGGCTCGAAGTCATTGTTGGTCTTGGACTCGGCCTGGTTCATCTTAAGGCCTTCCTCCGACGTGACCTTCTTCAGCCCCTCGTAGGAAGACTGGTTGAACGACTGGTCATCGAACCCACCCGAGTCGGACACGATGCAGCCCGTGTAGTTGCTGGCGGTGTTGGTGGCGGTGCTGGCCTCCGGGGCAGCGCCGCAGCCGGTCAGCAGGAGTGCAGCCGCGCCCGCGGTGGCGACGCCGGCCATTGATCCGCGCTTGAAGGTGGCACGCAGAGAGTTCTTCAATTTTCCTCCAGGAAGAAAGAGTAGGCGCTACGACGGAAGTTCAATGAGTGTCTGTCTGCGGTGTTCCGCTGAACTCTGTTTTCACTGATGGATTCGCAGCACTGCGCCGAGGCGCACTGATGGAAGCTACTTTAGTGGCCTGCGCCACGTCCAGATAACACACTTCCCGGCGAATCCCCAGATTGTTGAGAACTTGTTACCTAGAGGTAGCAGGGCACTCCTTTCAGGGAGCGCGCAGACGCCTCCGGCGCCGGTCCCGAAGGAACCGGCGCCGGAGGCGTCGTGGCCAGCACAGCGATTACTGGAAGTGGCTACAGCCGAACGAGCATCTTGCCGGTGTTGGCGCCATCGAGCAGGTCCATGAAGGCCTGCGGGGCGTTGTCCAGGCCGTCCACCACGGTCTCGTCGTAGCGGACCGTTCCGTCGGCGAGCCAGGCGGACATGGCCTCGACAAACTCGGCCATGTGCTGCCAGTAGCCGCCCACCAGGAAGCCCTTGAGCGTCAGCTGCTTGCCGATCGCCTGCATGAGGTTCCGCGGCGCGGGCGTGGGCTCGGTCGCGTTGTACTGGGCGATGGCCCCGCACATCGCCACCCGGCCGCCGACGGTCAGCGTGGCCAACGCCGCTTCCAGGTGCTCGCCGCCGACGTTGTCGAAGTAGACATCGATCCCGCGCTCACCCGCGGCCGCGGCGAGCTGATCCGCCACCGGGCCGTCGTGATAGTTGAATGCGGCATCGAAGCCGAGTTCGAGCAGCCGTGCCACCTTTTCCGGCGAGCCCGCGCTGCCGATGACCCGGGAGGCACCCATGGCCTTGGCGATCTGCCCCACGAGCGAGCCGACCGCGCCGGCGGCACCCGAGACGAACACGGCATCGCCGGGCTTGAATTCCGCGACCTTCAGCAGCCCCGCGTAGGCGGTCAGCCCGGTCATGCCCAGGGCGCC
Source organism: Arthrobacter sp. P1_C12_2 (assembly GCF_056406415.1). Lineage (NCBI taxonomy): Bacteria > Bacillati > Actinomycetota > Actinomycetes > Micrococcales > Micrococcaceae > Arthrobacter > Arthrobacter sp. P1_C12_2. The sequence goes on from NZ_JBFUAF010000003.1 coordinate 180,780, forward strand.
GAGGAACGCGGACGCGGGGGCCAGATCGGTGCGCGCCAGGGTGGTGGCCGCGGCATCGACGACGGCGTATTCGCGCCAGCCGAGGCCGTGCACGACTGTGTCGCCGACAGCGCGCCCTGCGGCGCGGGACGCGATGACTTCGCCGACGGCGCCGCCGTCCATCGCGGCATCCAGCGCAAACGGCGCGGAGTAGGACTTGACGTCGTTCATGCGCCCGCGCATGTACGGGTCTACCGAGATGTAGAGGTTGCGGACCAGGACCTGGCCGTCCTGGAGTTCGGGCAGCGGCGACTGGGCGAGGCGGAAGTTCGCCGGGACGGGGCGGCCGTGCGGGCGGGACGCCAGCTGGATCTCCCGTGTGGTGGCGGGCAGGGTGAGAGTTTCGGCGTTGTCGCTCATGCGGCTACCTCCAGGATGTTGATGTCGACAGTGATGTTGCCGCGGGTGGCGTTGGAGTACGGGCAGATCTGGTGGGCCTTGGCCACGAGGGCCTCGGCGGTGTCCCGGTCCAGGGCCGGCAGGGCGATCTCAAGTTCTGCGGCCAGACCGTAGCCGGCACCGTCCTCGAGGGCGCCGAAGTGGATCTTGGCGGCGACAGCGGAGTCCGTCAGGTCGGCGCGCTCCTTGCGTCCCACCAGGCGCAGCGCGGAGTGGAAGCACGCGGCGTAGCCGGCGGCGAAGAGCTGTTCGGGGTTGGTGCCCGCGCCGTCACCGCCGAGTTCCACAGGGCTGGCCAGGGTGACGCTGAGCTTGCCGTCGTTGCTGACGGCGGTGCCGTCGCGGCCTTCGCCGGAGGCCAGGGCTTCGGCTGTGTAAAGGGTCTTCATGGGGTTTCCGTTCTGTCGGGCGGGAAGAAGGGGTTCAGTTGGAAGCTCGCCGGAAGCCTGCGGAGTCGCCGTAAACTTCCGGCGAGTTGGCACGCCTGCCGCGATTTCGACGTCGGCCGTGTGGGGCTGGGAAGGGTGTAAGGGGAAGGGCTAGTGGGAGGCGTGGAGCGCGTTGGCCAGCCGGCCCAGGGTGTCGCGGAGCTGGTCCAGTTCCGCGGCCGTGAGGCCGGCGGCGTCCGCCAGGCGCTGCGGGATGCCGCTGGCTTTGGCGCTCAGGGCGGCGCCGGCGCCGGTCAGGAAGATCTCCACGCGGCGCTCGTCCTCGGCGGAGCGGCGGCGCTGGACGAGGCCGAGCGCTTCGAGCCGCTTGAGCAGCGGCGACAGCGTGCCGGAGTCGAGCCCGAGCTCCTCCCCCAGTTCACGGACGCTGCGCGGCTCCGCTTCCCAGAGCACCAGCATGGCGAGGTACTGCGGGTAGGTCAGGCCGAGCTCCTCCAGCATGGGCCGGTAGGCGGCCGTGGCGGCGCGCGAGGCCGAGTACATCGCGAAGCACACCTGCCGCTTCAGGCGGAGCGCTTCCGGGCCGGCCGTGCGGGCCTCTTCTGGCGTGGTCATGAGTCCACCATACTGCACAATTCAATTGTACGCAATTTAGTTGTGCACAACCCATTCGTGCCTGCTGCAACCGTGCCTCCGACCTGGAACGGGGCCCACGCCGCAGGCACCCGCCGGATTTCCCCATGTTCGCAAGGCGCCGACGGCGCGTCGGCCCGCACGGCCGGTGCGTCCCGGCGTCGTGCTGACAAAGGTGGGGAAACTCTGCGCGGCGCCTCGCGGTGGCCTGAGTCGCGGGTAGCTGCGGGATTTAGAGGTCGCGGATGGTGCGCAGGGCCGCCGCCGTCAGCACCTGGATGCCGAGGCCCAGTGCCCGCTCGTCGACGATGTAGTCGCCGCGGTGGAGGTCGTACTCTTCCCCGCCGGGAGTCTTGGTGCCCAGGCGCATCATGGCGCCGGGGGTGTCGGCCAGGAACCAGGCGAAGTCTTCCCCGCCCATGGACTGCGGGGTCAGGACCACGGCGCTCTCGCCGATTTCGGCACGGGCCGCGGCCTCAATCAGCGCGGTCTCGTGCTCGGAGTTGACCACCGGCGGCACGCCGCGGGTGTGTTCCAAGTGGACGTCGACGCCGTAGGGCTCGGCGACCTGCCGGATGATGTCGTCGAGCAGCTCGCCGGCGTCGTGCCAGGCGTCCCGGTCCAGGCAGCGCATGGTACCGGCCATATAGCCGCTGCCGGGGATGGCGTTCGGGGCCGAGCCCGCTGAGATCTGTCCCCAGACCACCGACACGCCGCTGCGGACATCGACGCGGCGCGAGAGCACGGCGGGAACATTGACCGCGATCTGGGCCAGGGCGAAGACCAGCTCCTCGGTCAGGTGCGGGCGCGAGGTGTGGCCGCCGCGGCCCGAGAGTTCAATCTTGATGGTGTCCGAGGCGGAGGTGATCGCCCCGATCCGGGTGCCGATCTTGCCGATCTCGATCCGGGGGTCGCAGTGCAGCGCCAATATGCGCGGCACGCCTTCCAGGACGCCCTGCTCGATGCACGCGTTGGCGCCGCCCGGCATGGTTTCCTCGGCCGGCTGGAAGATAATCCGGACCGTCCCGCGCAGCGGGGACACCTCATGCATGCGCTGCAGGACCAGAGCGATCCCGAGCATGGTGGTGGTGTGGACATCGTGGCCGCAGGCGTGGGCCACGCCGTGGTTCTTCGAGGCGAACTCAAGGCCCGTTTCCTCGATGATCGGCAGGGCGTCGATGTCTCCGCGCAGGGCGGTGGCGATGGGACCCTGCCCGACGTCGACGGTCAGGCCCGTGCCCTCGAGGCGGCGGGGTTTGAGCCCGGCTTCCTCGAGCCGTTTCGCCAGCTTGTCGGTGGTGCGGAACTCCTTGAAGGAAAGTTCCGGATGCGCATGGAGGTCGCGGCGGAAAGCGATCAGCTCCGGCAGGAGGGGCTCCAGCCACGGCCCCACGAGAGTCGTGGGCTCAGCTTCAGTCGAGTAGTTGCGCACGGAATAACTCTATCGAGCGGCCAAAGAATAGCGGCATCGCGTACGGCGCGTTACGGATTGCTGAACATTGCACAAGCCTTGATCCGCTCCAATCCGGCTACAGGACGTCGGTGTCGCCCTTGGCCTTGATGGCGTCCACGGCCTGCTTGACCCGCTGCGAGTGTTCCTTCGTGGTGACCAGCAGGGCGTCCGGGGTGTCAACGATCACGACGTCCTTGATGCCAATCAGGGCGATCACCCGCTTGGTATCGGAGACCACCACGCCGCTGGCGTTCTCGGTGAAGACGCGTGCGCCCTCGCCCAGGACCGTGACCTCGTCGACTTCCTTGGCGCTGTTGAGCCGTCCCACGGAGGCAAAGTCCCCGACGTCGTCCCAGAGGAACGTTCCGGGCACCACGGCGACGTCGCCGGCGGCGGCGGCGGGTTCGGCGACGGCGTAGTCAATGGCGATCTTGGGCAGCATGGGCCACACCCGGGCCGTGACGGCGTCGCGCTCCGGGGTGTCCCAGGCCTTGGCGATTTCCTGCAGTCCGGCGAAGAGCTCGGGCTGGTTGGCTTCGAGGTGCTTGAGCATCAGCGAGACCGGGGCCACGAACATGCCCGCGTTCCAGACATATTCGCCGCTGTCGACGTACTGCTGGGCCACTTCCTCGCTGGGCTTCTCGACGAACTCCACCACGGACTGCGCGCTGGGCGCGTCGGGGATGTTGAGGTTTGCGCCGGAGCGGATGTAGCCGAATCCGGTGGAGGGATGGGTCGGTTTGATGCCGATGGTGACGATCTTCCCCGCGGCCGCGGTGTAGACGGCCTCACGGACGGCGTCCTGGAACAGATTGTCCGGGCTGATGACCTGGTCCGCGGCGAAGGAGCCCATGATGATGTCCGGGTCCCGCTCGTGGAGGATGGCCGCGGCGAGGCCGATCGCCGCACCGGAGTCTTTGGGTTCGCTTTCCAGGACGAGGTCGGAGTCCAGGACCTCAGGCAGTTGGCGGCAGACGGCTGCCTTGTGGGCGGCGCCGGTCACCACCAGCACGTGCTTGCCGGCGACGGGCTGGAGGCGGTCATAGGTCGCGCGCAGCAGGGTGCTGCCGGAACCGGTGAGGTCGTGAAGGAATTTCGGGGCTGCTGCCCGTGACAGGGGCCAGAGACGGGTCCCCACCCCGCCCGCCGGAATGACCGCAATAAAACGGTCCAGCGGTGAATCCTGGCTTGTCACTTTGTCTGTAGTCATCACGGCTACTTTAGCCGACGGCGGCCGAATCGGCCCCGATTAGGCCCGGATCGAGGCCTTCCGGCCCCATTAACAACGGTCAAATGTGGCGTTCGTCTCAAAACCGACGCAAAACCGCGCCGGGGCTTGTCAACAAGGGGTTCCTAAATTGAATAAGCTGTGAGCGAAGCCTAGATTTAGGCTTGAGCTTACGAGTGCTCTCGCAGCAGGCGTTCCCCCCGCGTGGATCCCATGCCAGCGCCGCTGTGTTGCAGGGAGGTTTATTCAGTGCCGACAAAACCAGCTGGCACCTTGTACCGCGGCCGTGAAGGCATGTGGTCCTGGGTTGGACACCGCATTACCGGTGTAGTGATTTTCTTCTTCTTGTTGGTCCACGTGCTGGACACCTCATTGGTGCGTGTGTCCCCCGAGGCCTACACCGCAGTGATTGGTACCTACAAGAACCCCCTCATGGCCCTGGGTGAAACGGGCCTTGTCGCGGCGATCGTGTTCCACGCCTTCAACGGCCTGCGGATCATCGCCGTCGACTTCTGGAAGAAGGGTGCCAAGTACCAGCGTCAGATGCTCTGGACGGTCCTGGGCCTCTGGGTCGTCGTGATGGTCGGCTTCTCCATCCGCCACCTGTCCCTCGCCTTTGGAGGTCACTAAGCCATGACTGCAACGATTCAGAGTCCGCGTAGCGGAAAGATCCAGCCGAAGTACCGCCGCAGCGGCGGTTCCAAGGGCAACTTCGAGATGCTCGCCTGGCTCTTCATGCGCCTCTCCGGCGTCGTGCTGGTAGTCCTGATCTTCGGCCACCTGACCGTCAACCTGCTGGTCGGCGAGGGCATCCACGCGATCAACTTCGGCTTTGTGGCCGGCAAGTGGGCCGACCCGTTCTGGCAGTTCTGGGACCTGGCTATGCTGTGGCTCGCCATGCTGCACGGCACCAACGGCGTCCGCACGATCATCAATGACTACGCCGAGAAGGACGCCACGCGCCTTTGGCTGAAGATTGTGCTCTACGCGGCCACCACGGTCATCATCGTCCTGGGCACCCTGGTCATCTTCACGTTCAATCCGTGCCCCGTGGCCAACGGCGTCCAGCTTCCCGGCGGCTTCTGCCCCGCGCCATAGTTGCGCAGCCGTAACGGCGGCGCCGCCGCGGACCGCAGCCCGTTCGGGCAAGAACCAACGGTCCGTCACGGCAACTGATCTTGCCTGCCGAGCGCAGGCGCAGATTGCACGAGACTTCACCGGGCAGGCACGGCCTGCCGGTGGTTTATAGCGAATTTTGAGAGAAAGAGCGTCTGGTATGCAGGTCCATAAGTACGACGTCGTAATCGTCGGTGCCGGTGGCGCCGGGATGCGCGCGGCGATCGAATCAGGTCAGCGCGCCCGAACAGCAGTACTGACCAAGCTCTACCCCACCCGGTCCCACACCGGCGCGGCGCAGGGCGGCATGTGTGCGGCCCTGGCCAACGTCGAGGAAGACAACTGGGAGTGGCACACGTTCGACACCATCAAGGGCGGCGACTACCTGGTTGACCAGGACGCCGCTGAGGTCATGGCGAAGGAAGCGATCGACGCCGTCCTGGACCTGGAAAAGATGGGCCTGCCGTTCAACCGCACGCCCGAGGGCCGCATTGACCAGCGCCGTTTCGGTGGCCACACCCGCGACCACGGCAAGGCACCGGTCCGCCGCGCCTGCTACGCCGCCGACCGCACCGGCCACATGATCCTGCAGACCCTGTACCAGAACTGCGTCAAGCACAACGTCGAGTTCTACAACGAGTACTACGTCCTGGACCTGCTGACCGTCGAAGAGGACGCAGTCCGCGAGGACGGCACGCCGTACAAGCAGAAGCGCGTCGCCGGCGTCGTGTCCTACGACCTCGCCTCCGGCGAGCTGCACGTCTTCCAGGCCAAGTCCGTGGTGTTCGCCTCCGGCGGCGCCGGTAAGGTCTTCAAGACCACCTCCAACGCCCACACCCTGACCGGTGACGGCATGGGCATCGCGTTCCGCCGGGGCATCCCCCTGGAGGACATGGAGTTCTTCCAGTTCCACCCGACCGGCCTGGCCGGCCTGGGCATCCTGCTCTCCGAGGCCGCCCGCGGCGAAGGCGCGATCCTGCGCAACTCCGAGGGTGAACGCTTCATGGAGCGCTACGCGCCCACCATCAAGGACCTCGCCCCGCGCGACATCGTGGCCCGCTCCATGGCCAACGAAGTCCGTGAGGGACGCGGCTGCGGCCCGAACAAGGACTACGTCCTCCTGGACCTGACGCACCTTGAGCCTGCGCACATCGATGCCAAGCTGCCGGACATCACCGAGTTCGCCCGCACCTACCTGGGTGTGGAGCCGTACACGGAACCGGTTCCGGTGTTCCCGACGGCGCACTACGCCATGGGCGGCATCCCCACGAACATCAGCGCCGAGGTCCTCCAGGACAACGACACGGTGGTCCCGGGCCTCTACGCCGCCGGCGAGGTCGCCTGCGTCTCCGTCCACGGCTCCAACCGCCTGGGCACCAACTCGCTGCTGGACATCAACGTGTTCGGCAAGCGCGCCGGCATCGCCGCCGCCGAGTACGCGAAGACCGCAGACTTCGTGGAACTCCCCGTTGACCCGGAGGCCTACACGCTGAACCTGCTGGACCACGTCCGCACCTCTGACGGCACCGAAAAGGTCGCTGCGATCCGCAAGGAACTGCAGGACACCATGGACGCCAACATGCAGGTGTTCCGCACGGCCGACACGCTGAACCAGGTCCTGACGGACATCGCCTCCTTCGAGGAGCGGTACCAGCGCATCAGCGTCCAGGACAAGGGCAAGCGCTTCAACCTGGACCTGCTCGAGGCCGTGGAGCTGGGCTTCCTGCTGGAGCTCGCCAAGGTCATGACCGTGGCGGCCCTGCACCGCGAGGAATCCCGCGGCGGCCACTTCCGCGAGGACTTCCCCGAGCGCGACGACGAAAAATTCATGAAGCACTCCATGGCGTACAAGGATGACCACGCCCCGGCGGACGGTTCCGCCGAGTCGATTGCCGGCATCCGGCTTGCCACCAAACCGGTGGTCTTTACGCGCTACGAGCCGATGGTGAGGAAGTACTAAGATGAGCGCTGAACTCGCTGAGCCAGCATCCAAGATCGAACTGCCCGCCGGCGTCGGCGGCGGCGGGGAGATCCCGTCCTTCGACGTCACGCTGCGCGTGCGCCGCTACAACCCCGAGGTCTCCGAGGACGCCACGTGGGATGACTTCAAGGTCACCATGTACGGTACCGACCGTGTCCTGGACGCCCTGCACAAGATCAAGTGGGAGATGGACGGCAGCGTCTCCTTCCGCCGTTCCTGCGCCCACGGCGTCTGCGGCTCCGATGCCATGCGCATCAACGGCCGCAACCGCCTCGCCTGCAAGACCCTGCTCAAGGACCTGGACACGTCCAAGCCCATCACGGTCGAGCCGATCAAGGGCCTGCCGGTGGAGAAGGACCTGATCGTGGACATGGAGCCGTTCTTCCAGTCCTTCCGCGAAGTCATGCCCTTCCTGATCAACCGTGGCCACGAGCCCACCAAGGAACGCCTGCAGTCCGCCGAGGACCGCGAACGGTTCGACGACACCACCAAGTGCATCCTGTGCGCCGCGTGCACCTCGTCCTGCCCGGTGTTCTGGACCGACGGGCAGTACTTCGGCCCGGCGGCGATCGTCAACGCGCACCGCTTCATCTTCGATTCCCGCGATGACGCCGGCGACATGCGCCTGGAGATCCTCAACGACAAGGAAGGCGTGTGGCGCTGCCGCACCACCTTCAACTGCACCGAAGCGTGCCCCCGCGGCATCCAGGTCACGCAGGCAATCGCCGAGGTCAAGCAGGCCATCCTGTCCCGCAAGATCTAAGGACCGGTTCCACCGGCCCGATTTACCGGCTTCACTTTCAGTCAGTAGTTACCGACGACGGCGCCTCTCACCTTCCGGGTGGGGGCGCCGTCGTCGTCCTCGCCCTCATCCGAAGCGCCCTCACACGAAAGGGGACACCATGTCCCGCTCAGAAAAAGTCTCGTTCCAGGGTTCCACCGGCGAGCTGCTCTCCGGCATCATCGACGTCCCGGAGGGGCCGGTGAAAGGCTGGGGCGTGTTCTCGCACGGCTTCACCCTGGGCAAGGACAGTCCCTCCGCCTCGCGGATGTGCAAGGCCCTGGCGGACAACGGCGTGGGCATGCTGCGCTTCGACAACCTGGGTCTCGGCGAATCCGCCGGCCTGTGGTCGGAGGGGTCCTTCAGCCACAAGGTGGCCGACACCGTCAAGGCCGCGGAATTCATGCGGGACTCGGGCAAGCCCATTTCGCTGCTTGTGGGCCATTCCTTCGGCGGGGCCGCCGTCCTGTCGGCGGCTCGCGAGATCCCGGAGCTTGACGCCGTGGCTACGGTGGGGGCGCCCTTCTCCCCCAAGCACGTGGCCCACGTCTTTGACGCGGCCCTGGACCGGATCCTGAGCGAGGGAAGCGCCGAGGTGGACCTCGGCGGCAAGCGGGTGGAGATCCGCCGGCACTTCGTCGAGGACCTCGAAAACGCGGACCTGACGGACTGCATCCGGCAGCTGCACAAGCCGCTCATGGTGCTGCACTCCCCCACCGACAACACGGTGGGGATCGAAAACGCCAGCACCATCTTCCAGACGGCACGCCACCCGCGCAGCTTCGTCTCGCTGGAGGGCAGCGACCACCTGCTGACGGGCAAGGGCCAGGCGGCCCGTGCGGCGAAGATTATTTCGGCGTGGGCCGACCAGTACCTCGACGCCTGAACGCGGCGGACAGCGACCTGCGGCGGCCCCGGGGCTCCACCGGCGTCTTGCCGGGCTGGACGCGCCGGGCACCCCACCCGGTGGTCGCGGCGGCGGGCCCGGTCTTGAGGTCCTCCTCCCGGAGCGCCACCCACGCGGCGCAGATCACGTAAACCTGGCTGACCAGGTTGAACCAGATCAGCAGGCCGATGATGATGGCGAAGGGCGCCAGAATGGGGTTCTTGCCCGCACTGGCCAGCAGCTGGGTGCTGAAGATCTGCAGAATCGTGGTGCCCACCGCGGCGAGGATGGTCCCCTCCAGCAGGGAGCGCCGGGCCGGCTTCAGCCCCGCAGCCACCCGATACATGATCAGGGCGGTGCCCCAGCCGAGCAGCAGCGGCACGAGGATGGTGACGGAGGTCGTCAGCGGCCCGGCCACTATCGGATCGAGGCCCAGCTGCTCGGTGACCCATCCGGCGGCCGTGCCGAAGATCAGCGAGGCTGCGGAGCTGACCACCAGGGCCACCCCCATCAATAGCAGCGTGCCGATGTCCTTGAGGATCTGCAGGATCGGATTCATCACCAGAGGTCCGAGCAGCATCATGCTCCGAGTACCGTCGCGGATGCCGCTGATCCAGCCCAGGGACGTGAACACCGTCACCAGGGCGGCGATCCCGGCGGCCCAGCTGAGGCTGGTGGGGTTCAGCAGTTCATAGGGATCAACCAGCCCCTCGCTGCCGTCGACCTGCAGCAGGCCCGGCGCGGCGGCGGCCACACTCTTGATGACCTGGTCCAGCAGGGCCGGACGGTCGCTGAGGACCAGGCCGGCCAGGGACAAGCCGGTGGCCAACAGGCCTGTGATGGAGAAAAACATCCGGAACCCGATGCCGGCACTCAACAGCGGGCCGCGCTGGCGGAGGTAGTGCGAGTATGCGCGCACGGGCAGCAGCATGTTGATCCGGGCCAGGAGCCACAGCATCATCGCCGTCAGCGACGCAACCGTCCCGCCGCCGGAGCGCCGAACCCTGCCCCATTCGACCCTCTTGCGGATGACTTCCAGTTTTAGCCCGGCCAGATCGGTGGGAAGCGGCGGCTTATCGGGCGTCTGCGGTGCCGTCCGGGCCTCTGTCGTGGTCAGGTTTGGTCCCAAAATCAAGCTCTTCCCGTAGCTGCCAGATGCCGTTGTCGTCGTGCTCGTAGAGTCCCATGCTAGCTACAGGAAACGTGGCCCTGTAATCCTTGAGGACCGTTTCGGCCTCGTCGAGGCTTTCCGGGGCGACGTCGTGGGCCACCGTAACGTGCGGATGGTAACCGAACGGCAGTTCCCGCTCCAGCGGGCCGCACTGCAGCTGGCGGTGCAGGTTCACGCAGTCCCCGAAGCCGTCCTCGACGTTCAGGAAGACCACCGGGGACACCGGCCGGAAAGAGCCGGTCCCCGCGATGGTCACCGTGAAGGGCTCCTGCCGCCGTGCCACGTCCCTTACGTGCCGTTGAGTGGCGGCCCAGTCCTGCGTCATGGTGGTGGTGACCAGCGTGATGTGGGCCGGGACGACGGCGGCCATCGGATCCCCGAAGGATGCCCGCCAGCGCTGGAGCTCCTCAGCGATGTCCGCCGGGAACCTCAGGATCACACCGATGCTGATGCCTTCGCTGCGCTGTCCGTTGGACGTGGCGGCTTTCGCGGTGACTTTGCTGACGGAGGACATTGACCTAGCGGACTCCCTGGGCGCCGGCGTACGGCAGGAAACCCACCTTGGCGTAGACGTCGCGCAGAGTGAGCGAGGCAATCTCCCGGGCCTTGTCCGCACCGAGGCCCAGCAGCCGGTCCAGCTCCGCGGGATCGTCCAGCAGCTCCTTGGCGCGGTTCCGGATCGGGGTCAGGTGCTCCGTGACCACCTCGGCGAGGTCCGACTTGAGGTGGCCGTACATCTTGCCCTCATACGCGGTGACAAGGGCGTCAACGCTTTGCCCGCTGATCGCCGAATAGATGGTCAGCAGGTTGGACACGCCCGGCTTCGCCTCACGGTCGAACCGGATTTCGGTCTCCGCGTCCGTCACGGCGGACTTGATCCGTTTGGCGGTGACCTTGGGTTCGTCCAGCAGGTTGATCAGGCCTGCCGGTGACTCCGATGACTTGGACATCTTGGCGGTGGGGTGCTGCAGATCGTAGATCTTCGCGGATTCCTTCTGAATGAAGGGTTGCGGCACGGTGAACGTGTGGCCGAAGCGGGAGTTGAACCGCTGGGCGAGGTCACGGCTGAGCTCCACGTGCTGGCGCTGGTCCTCGCCCACGGGGACACCGTGCGGCTGGTACAGGAGGATGTCCGCGGCCTGCAGGATCGGGTAGGTGAACAGCCCGACGCTGGCGTGCTCTGATCCCTGCTTGTGGGCCTTGTCCTTGAACTGGGTCATCCGGGACGCCTCGCCGAAGCCGGTGATGCAGTTCAGGACCCACGCCAGCTGGGCGTGCTCGGGCACCTGGGACTGGACGAAGAGCGTGCACTTGTCGACGTCGACGCCGCCGGCAATGTACTGCGCGGCCGTGACCCGGGTGCGGTGCGCCAGCTCGGCCGGATCCTGCGGAACGGTGATCGCGTGCAGGTCCGGGATGAAGAAGACGGCGTCGTACTCATCCTGCATCCGGACCCAGTTCACGAGGGCGCCGAGGTAGTTGCCCAGGTGCAGGGAGTCGGCGGAGGGCTGCATCCCGGAGAGGATGCGGTGCCGGGCCGCGGTGGCCGGCTGAGCGGCCTTCGCAGCGTCGGGGGCGACGCCGGCCTGGGTCACAGTGGTCGCAGTTGAAGTAGTGGTCATTCGTGGAAGCCTTAAGACTAGAGCCGGTAGTCCACTACCAGCGGGGCGTGGTCGGAGAAGCGTGTGTCCCAGGACGCTGCCCGGTCAACAACGGCTGACACTGCGGCAGCAGCGAGAGCGGGCGTGGCCATGTGGTAGTCGATGCGCCAGCCGGTGTCGTTGTCGAAGGCCTGGCCCCGTTGCGACCACCAAGTGTAGGGGCCGTCGACGCTACCCGCCAGGCCCCTGTGAACATCCTTCCAACCGATTTCCTCGCCAAAGAAGCGGTCAAAATAGGCCCTCTCCTCCGGCAGGAAGCCGGCACGTTTGACGTTGCCCTTCCAGTTCCTGATGTCCAGCTCCGTGTGGCCGACGTTGAGGTCACCCACCACCAGCGCGTGGTCACTGTGTTTGGCGAGCTCGGGCAGCCGGGTGCTCATGACGTCCAGAAAGCGGAACTTGTCGTCCTGCTTGGGAGTGCCGGCCTCGCCCGAATGCACGTAGGCGCTCACGACGGTCAGCTGCGAAGCCTCCCCGTCCGCATCCCGCACGATGTAGTCCGCCTCGACCCAGCGTCCGGTCGTGGCGAAGAAGTCATCGCCGATCCCCACCCGGGTGGCAAGGGGCTCTTCGCGCGAGGCGATGGCAACACCGGCCCGGCCCTTGGCCTCGGCCTCGGCGTGGAGGATGTACCAGCCCTCGCCGAGCAGTTCTTCGACGATGGCGTCTGGCGCGCGGACCTCCTGGAGGCACAAGATGTCCACACCGCGCGGCTCAAGCCATTCCGCCATGCCCTTCTTATAGGCGGCACGAAGGCCGTTGACGTTGACTGACGCGATGCGAAGGTGGTCCTTCTTCAATGCCGAGCTCACCCGATCCACTCTAGTCGATGATGGTTCCGCTGACGGGAGCGTCGTCGCCGCCCGAGGCTTTGATCATGTCACGCGCGTTGGTGGCAGTGATCTCGATGGTCTCCAGAGCACGGCTGATCGTATCGCGGTCCGCCGCCTCACCCTTCGCCCGCTCCTGCTCGACCACACGGACCTGGACCTGGACAATCTTGAAGGAGTGGTCCAGCTTCATGTCCCGGACGCCGTCCGACGCGCGGCTTTCGCTGACCACGCGGGTGCCGCCGTGGTCCGCGCTGCCCGTCGCCGGCGGCCGCCCGGCTGCGGCGTTGAAGGCATTCTGGGCCTCGTTCAGCCTGGCCCCGGCCTTCTTGGCGGCCTTCTGGATGCTGAACACCACGAAGGAGGCCAGCAACAGCCAGAAGCCGGCGATGATCGCCACGATCCAGCCCACGACGTCGTTCTGGTTGGCCGCGAAGATCACGGCCACCACGAACGCGATGATGAAGACCAGCATCCCCGGCCCGCTGATGCGGAACATGGAGAACCGGCCAGCGGCCGTGTTGTCGTTGGACGTGGACGAGGAGCTACCCAGAGATTGCATGAGCCCATTATCGCAAACGCGGCCGGCCGCCCGCTGCGCTTCCACCCCGGGCGAACGCCGCCTGCGCCCGGATCAGGTCAGGACGGGCATTTAGGTCAGAAGCAGGCAGCTTAGGTCAGGACCAGGCAGAACGGGTGGCCGCTGGGGTCCGTGTAGACGCGGAAGGTGTCAGTGCCGGCGTCGAGGCTGGTGGCGCCGAGCCGGAGCACTTCGGCTTCGGCGGCGTCGAGGTCCCCGACGAGCACGTCCACGTGCATCTGCTGCGGGTGGCCGGCGTCGGGCCATTGCGGGCGCACCAGCCGTTCCACACGCTGGAAGTCCATGGTCGGCCCGCCGTCCGCGTCGCCGATGGATATCCAGTCGTCGTCCTCGTGGACCCGGGCCATGCCCAGCAGCTCCTGGTAGAAGCCGGCGAGCTTGTCCGGGTCCTCGCAGTCGATCACGAGGGACTGCCATTTGCCGATCATGGGTTCTCCTTTTGAAGAAGAGCGGCTACTTGAGGAACAGCTTGCGCAGCCGGCTCGTAGTGAGCAGGACGCCGAGGGCAATCATGACGAGGTAGTAGCCAATGTGCACGGCGGTGGCCGGGGTGAACACTCCCACACTGATCTGGCGCAGCAGTTCCACGCCGTGCCAGAGAGGCATGACCTGGATGAACCACTGGATGGACTGCGGGTAGACGCTGAGCGGGTAGAACGTGGCGCTGAAAAGGAACATCGGCAGCATCACGAAGTTGATCCAGTCCATCTGCTGGAACGTCTTCATGAAGCTCGTGATCCCCATGCCGAAGCTGGCGAAGCCGAAGGCGATCAGCACCGAGGCCGGGATCATCAGGATGGCCCACGGAGTGGTGATGAGGCCCATCACGCCCATGACGGCCGTGAAGCCGGTGGCGTACATGGCCCCGCGCAGCAGGGCCAGGAAGATCTCGCCCATGGCGACATCCAGCGGCCCCAGCGAGGTGTAGAGCATGCCCTGGTAGAGCTTGGCGAAGTTCATCTTGAAGAAGACGTTCCAGGTGGAGTCGTAGACGGCGCCGTTCATGGCGGACACGGCCAGCAGGGCCGGCGCGATGTACGCGGCGTAGCTGATCTCCTGCCCGCCCGGGCCCTGGACGGAACCGACAATGGCGCCCAGGCCCACGCCCATGGAGATCAGGTACAGCACGGGTTCGAAGAACCCGGAGACCATGACCATCCAGTTGCTGCTCTTGGTGGCCATGAGCCCGCGGGCAACGACGGCGCGGACGTTACGRGAGTAGATGGGCCCGAAGCGCCGGTTGCGTGCGGCGTCGGTGACGCTGTGGTCCCCTGCGTTGAAATTTCCGGTCAGGACGCTCATGAGGCCATCCTTTTAGCGAACTGGCGTTTGGTCAGGACCCAGCCGGCAGCGGCCAGGCCCAGCAGGAAGACGACGTGGACGATGGTGAGCCACGGCTCTTCCTCGTAGCCGTAGCTGACCACGCGGCCAAGTTCCGTTCCGTGCCAGATCGGTGAGATCCAGCCGATCCAGCGGACTGCGAGCGGGAGCGTGTCCAGGGGGAAGAACGTGCCGGAGAACAGGAACAGCGGCATGACGATAAACCGCATGACCATGGCGAACTGGCCCTTGTCGTGCTGGATGGTGGCCGCGTAGGCCATGAGCGGCAGGCCGAAGGACAGGCCGGCGAGCGTGGCGATGAGGATCGACACCCAGGCCCAGGCTCCGGGTGCGGCGCCGAACAGCGCAACCACGGCGAAGTAGATGGCCGACTGCAGCAAGAAGCGCACCGTGACGGCGATGACCTGGCCGCCGGCGATCTGCTCCGGAGTCAGCGGCGAGGCGTGCGGGCCGTAGTAGACCCGCCGCCATTTGAAGCCGTCCATCACCGGGAAGGTGAACTCGTTGGCGGCCGTCATGACGGCGGCCGAGATCAGCAGGGCCGGCGCGATGAACGTCAGGTAGCTGACCCCGCCGAAGACGCCGGCGCCGTTGGCCTCGACCAGCGTGGCCAGGCCAACGCCCATCGCGAACAGGTAGGCCACCGGCTGTCCCACGCCGTACATGACGATGGTCCAGCCGTAGCCCTTCATGACCCGGAGGACCTGCTCGGCGTAGAAGAACGCGCCCCAGCGGCGGGCGCGGGCGGCCGAGACTTCCGGCGAGTGAGCGCGCAGGGCCGGCGCGGCCGCCGCGGTGCCCGCCGTCGTCGTCCCCGCCGCAGTCAACTCTGCTTTCTTAGTCAACGAGGCTCCTGCCGGTGAGGCGCAGGAAGACGTCTTCGAGCGAGGAGCGGCGGACCAGTGAGGTGACGGGACGCAGGCCGCGGGCGGTGACCTGCTCCAGGGCGGCCTCGCCGTCGTGGGCGTAGATGAGCACCCGGTCCGGCAGGGTTTCCACGCGTTCGCCGATGCCTTCGAGCTCCGCGCCGACGCTTGCATTGCGCTCCGAGCCGAAGCGCAGTTCCAGGACCTCCCGGGTGGAGTACTCGCGGATCAGGCTGGCCGGAGATCCCTCGGCCATGATCCTGCCCTTGTCCACCACGATCAGCCGGTCGCACAGCTGCTCGGCCTCGTCCATGTAGTGCGTCGTGAGGATCAGGGT
Source organism: Arthrobacter sp. P1_C12_2 (assembly GCF_056406415.1). Lineage (NCBI taxonomy): Bacteria > Bacillati > Actinomycetota > Actinomycetes > Micrococcales > Micrococcaceae > Arthrobacter > Arthrobacter sp. P1_C12_2. The sequence goes on from NZ_JBFUAF010000003.1 coordinate 196,492, forward strand.
GACACCCTGTTCCTTGAGCCGGAACAGCCGGTCCCAGAGGATGTGCCGCGCCTGCGGGTCCAGGCCGGTCGTCGGCTCGTCCAGCAGCAGGATCCGGGGCTCGTTGATGAGCGAGCGGGCGATCGTCAGGCGCCGCTTCATGCCGCCGGAGAGGGCATCCACTTTGGAATTGGCCTTGTCGGTGAGCTGGGCGAATTCCAGCAGCTCGTCGGCCTTGGACTTGAGGTAGCTCATGGGCAGGCCGAAGTAGCGGCCGTAGACCAGGAGGTTGTCCCGGACTTTCAGTTCCTCGTCCAGGTTGTCCTGCTGCGGCACGACGCCCAGATGGGCGCGGACCTCCGGCCCGTGCTGTTCGGGGTCCAGGCCCATGATGGACAGGTTGCCGGAGGTGCGCTGCGAGACCCCGCCGATCATCTTCATCGTGGTGGACTTGCCGGCGCCGTTGGGGCCCAGCAGGCCGAAGGCTTCCCCGGCGGGGACGCGGAAGGAGATGCCGTCGACGGCGGTGACGTCGCCGTAGCGTTTGGTGAGGTTCTCGGCGGTGATGACGTACTGCGGAGCGGCGTCGGAGGAGCTGCTCACGCGGGATTCTTTAGAGGCAAGTTCGGACACCCGCACTACGGTAGTGGATCCCCGCAAACTATGAAAGAGTCTTTTCGTAAAAACTCCTGACGTATCCGTTCCGTTATGCCAGCCGGCGGTGAAACCTGCGGAATCCTGCGGTGGTTGGGCCTGCCGAAGCCCGGCCCAACCACCGCGGGAGCCTTTAGGCGAGTCCCGAGCGGCTTCCCTCTGCCAAGTGGCGTTCCGCGGTTTCCACCACGTTGGCGAGGAGCATGGCGCGGGTCATGGGGCCCACTCCCCCGGGGTTCGGCGAGAGCCAGGCGGCGACATCGGCCGCGGCGGGGTCCACGTCTCCGGTGACCACGGCCTTGCCGTTGCCGTCATCGACCCGGCTGACACCGACGTCGAGCACGATCGCGCCGGGCTTGAGGTCCCCGGCCTTGATCATGTGCGGCTGCCCGGCGGCGGCGATCACGACGTCGGCCTGCCGCAGTTCTGCCGGCAGGTCCACCGTTCCGGTGTGGGCCAGGATGACCGTGGCGTTGACGTCCTTGCGGGTCAGCAGCAGACCCACGGGGCGGCCGATGGTGACGCCGCGGCCCACCACGAGGACGCGCTTGCCGTTCAGGTCGATCCCGTGCCGGGTCAGCAGCTCCACGCAGCCCTTGGGCGTGCACGGCAGCGGCGACTTCATGGGCCCGCTGACGTTGGCCACGAGCCGGCCCAGGTTCATCGGGTGCAGGCCGTCGGCGTCCTTCTCGGGATCCATGGCCTCCAGGATGGTGTCCTGGTCGATGTGCTTGGGCAGGGGCAGCTGGACGATGTAGCCGGTGCATTCCGGGTTCTCGTTGAGCTCGCGGACCACGGCCAGGAGTTCGTCCTGGCTGGTCTCCTCCGGCAGGTCGCGGCGGATCGAGGTGATGCCCACCTCGGCGCAGTCCTTGTGCTTGCCGCTGACGTACCAGGTGCTGCCGGGATCGGAGCCCACCAGGATGGTGCCCAGTCCGGGCGTGATGCCCCTGGCCTTGAGTACGGCCACGCGCTCGGTCAGCTCGGCCTTGATGGCGGCGGCCGTAGCCTTGCCGTCAAGGATCCGTGCGGTTTCAGCCGTCTTTGCAGTGTGCGAAGAGGTCATGGCCTACCACTGCTCGTGCTGCGGGTACAGCGGGAAGTCGGCGGCGAGCTTGTCCACGCGTGCCTGCAGGGGCTCGATCTCCGTGGCGGCTCCGGACTTCAGCGCCGTGGCAATGATGTCTGCGACCTCGGTAAATTCCTCGGCGCCGAAGCCGCGCGTGGCCAGGGCCGGGGTGCCGATGCGCAGGCCGGAGGTGACCATCGGCGGGCGGGGGTCGAACGGCACGGCGTTGCGGTTGACGGTGATGCCGACCGAGTGCAGGAGGTCCTCGGCCTGCTGGCCGTCCAGCTGGGAGTTGCGCAGGTCCACCAGGACCAGGTGCACGTCGGTGCCGCCGGTCAGGACCGAGACGCCGGCGCCGGCGACGTCGGCCTGGCCGAGGCGTTCGGCGATGATCTTGGCACCTTCGAGCACGCGTTCCTGGCGCTCCTTGAATTCCTCCGTGCCGGCGATCTTGAAGGCCACGGCCTTCGCGGCGATCACGTGCATGAGCGGGCCGCCCTGCTGGCCGGGGAACACTGCCGAATTCAGCTTCTTGGCCCATTCCTGTTTGGCCAGGATCACGCCGGAGCGCGGACCGGACAGCGTCTTGTGCACGGTGGAGGTCACGACGTCGGAGTACGGGACCGGGCTCGGGTGCAGGCCGGCGGCGACGAGGCCGGCGAAGTGCGCCATATCGGTCCAGAGCAGGGCGCCGACCTCGTCGGCGATCGAGCGGAACGCCGCGAAATCGAGGTGCCGGGGGTAGGCCGACCAGCCGGCGATGATCACCTGGGGCTTTTCGGCGATGGCCTGCTCGCGCAGCTTGTCCATGTCGATCCGGAAGTTGTCTTCCTCGACCTGGTAGGCGGCGACGTTGTAGAGCTTGCCGGAGAAGTTCAGCTTCATGCCGTGGGTGAGGTGACCGCCGTGGGCAAGGGACAGGCCCAGAATCTTGTCGCCCGGAGTGATCATGGCGGCGAGCGCGGCGGCGTTGGCCTGCGCGCCGGAGTGCGGCTGCACGTTGGCGTATTCGGCGCCGAAGAGTTCCTTGACGCGGTCGATCGCGAGCTGCTCGGCGACGTCGACGTACTCACAACCGCCGTAGTAGCGGCGCCCCGGGTAGCCCTCGGCGTACTTGTTGGTCAGGACGGAGCCCTGCGCTTCCATCACCGCGCGCGGGGCGAAGTTCTCGGAAGCGATCATTTCCAGGGTGCCGCGCTGGCGGCCAAGTTCCTGGGCAAGGACGGCGGCGATTTCCGGGTCGAGTTCGGCCAGCGGCTGGTTGCTCACGGCGGCTGAGGTGGCGGTGGTAGTAGTCACGAGGAACTCCTGGTAGGCAACGGGTACGGCTATTGGTCAGGCTACCGGCTGGCCCGTTGCACCGCCCTTTGATTACGGGCCCCTTGACAGCGGGCCGCGACAGCGGCGGCCGGCACCCCGCGCGGGCACCAGCAACGGTGCGGCAGCGGTGATGCTGCCGACCGGTAAGACATGACCCTCGGCCCAGGCGTACGATCCGTGGTCTTCGTGAGTGCCGCTCCCTGATGGTTAGCCATCCAACGCCAGTTGCGACGGGTTAACACTACCAAAACCCTTTCAAAACTGCCCTTGAAGCGCGGGTAGGCTGTTCTTCGTGACTGACGAGAACCTGACTGCCTCCTACATCCTGACCCTGTCCTGTCCTGACCGGCCGGGCATCGTGCACGCCGTCGCCGGAGCCCTCCTGGTGGCGGGCGGCAATATTACAGACTCCCAGCAGTACGGCAGCCAGGGCACGGGCACCTTCTTCATGCGGGTGGAGGCGACGACGGCGGCGCCCCAGGCGGAGCTGCAGGCGGCACTCGAGCCCGTGGCGCAGGCCTTCGGGATGCAGTGGAGCCTCAATCCGGCCGGCCGGAAGGTCCGCACCCTGCTGATGGCCAGCACCTCCGCCCACTGCCTGAATGACCTGCTGTTCCTGCAGCGCTCCGGAACCCTGCCGATCGAGATTCCGGCCATCGTGTCCAACCACCGCGACCTTCAGGGTTTGGCGGAGTTCTACGGCATCCCGTTCCACCACATCCCCGTCACCCCGGACACCAAGGTCCAGGCCGAGGACGCCCTCCGGCTCCTGATGAAGGAACACGACATCGAGCTCACCGTCCTGGCCCGGTATATGCAGATCATCTCGGACGAACTGTGCACCGAGCTCACGGGCAAGGCCATCAACATCCACCACTCGTTCCTGCCCTCTTTCAAGGGTGCCAAGCCCTACCACCAGGCCCATGCCCGCGGCGTCAAGCTCATCGGCGCCACGGCGCACTACGTCACGGCCGCCCTGGACGAGGGGCCCATCATCGAGCAGGAAGTCATCCGGGTGGACCACCGGCGCACCGCGGAGCAGTTCGTGCAGATGGGCCGCGACGTGGAGGGCCGCACCCTCGCCCAGGCCGTGCAGTGGCATGCCGAGCACCGGGTCCTGCTCGACGGCAACCGGACTGTTGTCTTTAACTGAAACCGGTTCTTGACTAGAGCTATGGAACCTACCCGCAGGGACCGGCTCGAATCGTTCGTGGCGCTGTTGAAGACCGAGGGGCGGCACGGCGTGCTGGGGCTCGATTGCGGCCCGGGCGCCGACGGGCTGCATTTTGTGCAGTCCGGCATCCATTTCACCGGCGTCGACCGGTCCGAGGAGAACATCCACATCGCCCGGGCGCACGGGCTGGAGGCCTCCGTGGCGGGGCCGGTGTCGCTGCCGTTCGCCGACGCCGCGTTTTCCTCGGTGTGGGCGGTGGACGCCCTGGCCGGGCTGCCCCCGGAGGAATGGGACGACGTCGTCCGCGAACTCGGGCGGGTGGCGGAACCGGGCGCGCCGATCGCCGTCGTGCTCCCCGTCCCCGACCCGCGCAGCGAGGGCGACTGGGGCGGTGAGGGTTTCACGGTCCTCCGCTCCCCCGCCTGACTCAGACCCCCGTTGCGCTATCACTTGTGGCTGCTCTGAACGCTGTGAGCAGCCACAACTGATAGGGCAACGGGGGTCGGAGGTGTCCTAGGCTGGAGGCATGGCTCCCCTCTACGCATTCGCCGGCACCACTCCGGCCGTCCATGACTCCGCCTTCATCGCGCCCACGGCGTCCGTGATCGGCAACGCCACCCTGGCCGAGAACTCCAGTGCGTTCTACGGTGTCAGCGTCCGCGCCGACACCGCCGCCATCACCGTCGGCGCCGGCACCAACCTGCAGGACAACGTGGTGCTGCACGCTGACCCCGGCTTCCCCTGCACCGTCGGCGCCCGGGTCAGCGTGGGCCACAGTGCCGTGGTCCACGGCTGCACTGTTGAAGACGACTGCCTGATCGGCATGAGCGCCACCATCCTCAACGGGGCCGTGATCGGTGCCGGGTCCCTCATTGCCGCCGGTGCCGTGGTGCTGGAGGGCACCATCATCCCGCCCCGTTCCCTGGTGGCCGGCGTTCCGGCCAAAGTCCGGCGCGAGCTCAGCGACGAGGAGTTCGCCGGCGTCCAGCACAACGCCGCGCACTACCAGGAGCTGGCACGCGCGCACCGCGAACTTCACAGCGCGTGACTTAGACAGCGCCTGACCTGCGCAGCGCCTCGGCTACCCGGCGCCCGGGCCGACCGTCCGCTCAGTCCAGGGCGATCGGCCCGAGCTCGGAGAGCAGCTCGCCCGGTCCGGGATTCCCGGCGGGCGTGGATCCGCCGAGATGGTTGACCACGCCCCAGACCGCGTTGAGCCCGGTGGTGATGGCGCCCTCGGCCCAGCCTGCGGTGAAGGAGACGTCGTCGCCGGCGAGGAAGATCCCGCGCTGTTCGGCCGGCAGCCCGTCCTGCTTGAAGTGCGTGAAGAGCCGCTGCTGGTAGCGGTAGTGCCCCGGCAGGTTGGCCTTGAAGGCGCCCATGAAATTGGGGTCGGCCTCCCACGAGACCGTGATCGGCTGGCCCACGATGTGGCTGGCGATGTCCACGCCGGGGTAGATCTGCTCCAGCGAGTGCAACATGAGCTCCGCCCGTTCCTCCGCTGTGAGTGAGAGCCACTTCAGCGCGTCGTCGTTCCACGTGTAGGACAGCAGGATCACGGCCGGCTGGTCCGGGCCGTTGTCCAGCAGGTAGGTGGCCCGGTTCAGCCGGTCGGTCAGCGTCATGGACAGGACCTCGCGGCCGGTCGCCGGATCGATGTCCTTCCAGAACGGCCGGTCCACCATGACGAAGGTCTTGGAGGACTGCATGTAGTGGGAGCGTTCGATTGCCGTCCACAGTTCGGCGGGAAACAGGGCCTCGTCCGTGTGGATCCGCGTCGACAGCAGCCAGGACTGGCAGGTGGTGACCACCGCCGGGTAGGCGGATTCGCGTCCCCAGCGTTCCCGGATCCGGAAATCGCCGGCGCCGTCGCGGGCGATGCGCTCGACGGCGCCGCGCGGGGCGCCCGCGTGCAGCGAGGCCAGTGACGTGCCGTCAGGCCAGTGCGCCATGCCCGACGGCGAATGCTCCCACAGCGCCTCGGGGAGCCGCTGCGCGCCGCCGTCGATGAGCCGGTGCCGGTCGTCGGCGTCGGTGTAGACCACGCGAAGGATCTCGAGGATTGAGTTGGGGAAGTCGGTATCCCAGCCGCCGGTGCCGAACCCCACCTGCCCGAAGGCCTCGCGGTGGGCGAAGCCTGCCTCCTTGAAGGAGTCGCTGCCGGCGATGAAGCCATAGAACGTCTGCTCGTCCAGCTGCGGGAGCAGCGCGTTCCAGAGTTCCTTGATCCGGGCCGTGTCCCGGGCACGGATGGCCTCCTGCATCTCGGCGAACCCGGCGCCGTCGTTCACGGCAGCCTTCCACGCGTCCGCGACCTCACGGAAGAACGGCGGCAGGTCCGCCGCGGTCTCGGCATAGTATTTCTGGCCCGCGAGCTCGATTACCGTGCTGGATGTCTCCGGCGCCAGCGGATTGGGGAAGGCCCGGGTCTGGAGCCCGAGCAGGTCCACGTAGTGGTAGAAGGCCTTGCCGGATTCCGGGAAACGCATTCCGCCGAGGTCCGCCACGATGCCCGGCGCGGACGGGAAACTGGCAGTCCGCAGCCGGCCGCCGATCCTGTCGGCCTCGTAGACCACCGGCCGCAGGCCCAGCTTCATGAGTTCATACGCGGTCACCAGTCCGGACAGCCCGGCGCCGACGACGGCGACCTCGGTCCCGTAAAGCTCAGGCGGCACCGACCCCAGGCCCTCCGGGTGGGCGAGGTAGTGGTCATAGCTGAACGGGAAGTCCGGATTCAGCATGGTGACGGGCGCGGCGCCTGGTTCAGCAGCGGACCGGGGGGCCGGAAGTTCGGTGGCGATGGTCATGAGATCTCTGCCTTCAGTTCCTGGGGCGTAGGGGTGGTGGCGGGTTGGCGGGTTGATAGTTCAAGGTATTCCTCGTGGCCCAGGGCAGCCACCCTGGAGTTCTTCCGGCCGTAGCCGAAGTAGGCGGCACCGCCAACGAGCATCCAAACACCGAACACCGCCCAGGTCTCGGCGCCGAGGTTGGCCATGAGGTAAGCGCACATGAGCGCGCCGAGAATCGGCGTCAGCGGAAAGAGCGGGACGCGGAAGCTGCGCGTGAGCTCAGGCCGGGTCCGCCGCAGGTAGATGACTGCCACGTTGACCAAGGCGAACGCGAACAGGGTGCCGATGCTGGTCGCGTCCGCGAGGGCACCGAGCGGCACCAGCCCGGCGGTCAGTGCGACGGCGGTGCCCACGATCAGGGTTCCGGCAGCCGGCGTGCCGGTCCGGGCCGAGATCCGGCCGAAGACCTTGGGAACCAGGCCGTCGCGGGACATCGAGAGCAGGATCCGGGTCTGCCCGTACAGGACGGTCAGCACGATGCTGGCGATGGCGAGCACGGCGCCGACGGCGAACACCACGCCAACCCACGGCTGCCCGGTGATTTCCTCAAGGATCTTCACGAGGGCTGCTTCGGTGCCGTCGAACCAGCCCCAGGGGCGCGCGCCGATGGCGGCGACGGCCACGAGCACATAGATGCTGGTGACGATCAGCATGGAGAGGAGGATGGCCCGCGGGAGGTCTCGCTTGGGGTTGCGGGCTTCCTCACCGGCCGTGGAGGCGGCATCGAAGCCGATGTAGGAGAAGAACACGCGGGAGGCCGCGGCCGAGACGCCGGCGGCGCCCATCGGCATGAGGGGTTCGAAGTGTCCGCCGTTGAAGGCGGTGAAGGCCACGGCGCAGAAGAACAGCAGGATGCCGACCTTGACCAGGACGATCGCCGTGTTGATCCAGGCGCTCTCCTTGGCGCCGCGGACCAACAGCACCGTGGCCAGGGCCACAATGACGATTGCGGGCACGTTCAGCACGCCGCCAGATCCGGGCGGTTGCGAGATGGCCTCCGGGAGTCCCAGGCCGAAGACCGCCAGGGCCTCGTTGACGTACTGGCCCGCACCGACCGCTACCGCGGCCACCGAGACGGCGTATTCGAGCACCAGGCACCAGCCGCAGATCCAGGCCATGCCCTCGCCCATGGTGGCGTAGGTGTAGGAATAGCTGGAACCGGCGGCAGGCACCAGGCCGGCCATCTCCGCATAGGACACGGCCGAGAGCAGGGCGGCGAATCCTGCGATGGCGAAGGAGATCCAGATGGCCGGGCCGGCGAGCGGCACCGATTGGCCCAGGATAACCAGGATGCCGGTGCCCAGGGTGGCGCCGACGCTGATCATGGTCAGCTGCAGGACACCGAAGCTGCGGACCAGCTGCGTGCCGCCGTGCCCGGTCTCGGCCTCGCTGACCAGCTGCCCGATCGGCTTGCGGCGCAGGAGCTGGGCGGCGAGCCCCGGACGGCCGGCTTCCGCCGGGGGGCGTTCCCCGATCAGAGTTGGCACAGTCATCGTTGACGTCCTTATCTTCAGTAGTGGTCGGTTTCCCGAACCCACCCTAGGCGTGTGAGCCACCTCTCACGGTTGTGCAAAATGACCTATAGTCTTCAGTGATGAGACTTAATGCACCGGGAAGCCGTCGTCGGGCCGGCCAGGACGGGGGCCGCGGCCATGGCTGCTGAGGACCCCGAGCGGCTCGGCTTCGTCACGCTGGCGCAGTTCCTGGGCCAGCTGCCGGCACTCGGCGTCGTACACGACGGCGGCAACGGGCACGAACGCCTGCGCTGGGTGGAACCGAGCGAACTGGAAGATCCCACCCCCTACCTGCTCGATGGCGAGTTCCTGCTCACGGCCGGCCTGCCGTTCGTGGGCGAGGGAGGCAGCGAGGAGGCAGTGGATGCCTATGTGCAGCGCCTGGTCCAGGCTCGCGTGGGCGCCCTGGGCTTTGGCCTGGAGCCGTACTTCGACGCCGTGCCGGATGCCGTGGCGCGGGCCTGCCGGCAGCACAACCTGACCCTGGTCTCCATCCCGGAGAGCCTCCCGTTCGCCGCGTTGGGACTGGAGTTCTCCCGGCTCCTCGAATCGGATAACGCCAAGACCTTCCGCCAGCTGGCCGATACCAGCCGGCAGCTCATGCGCGCGGTCTTGTCTCCGCGCCCCGAGCACGAACTCCTCGCGGCCCTGGTCCAGCGCGTCCCGGTTTGGGCGGTGCTGGTCGGCGCCGACGGGCGGGTGCGTGCCCGCGGTTCGGGCCCCTCCCCCGGCCCGCGGGCCTCCGGCGCCGCCGTCGACACCGCTGTCGGCCCCGCCCCAGGCGTTGACTCCGCCGACCTGCAGCCGCTGCTGGCCAGGCTGCTCGGCGGCAGCGGTCCGCGGGTGGAGATGGATTCGTTCGACGCCGCGGGCTCGTCCCTCGTCTTCGGGTATCCGCTGCGCAGCACCCGGGACGCCAACCTCGGCGCGCTCGTTCTCGGCACGGACGCCCCGCTGACCCCGGCCCAGAACAGTGTTGTCTCGACCGCCGTCGGGCTGCTGGAACTGCTGGTCCGCCAGCGCATCAGCGGCTCCCTGGCCCCGAGCCAGCTTGCCACGGCGTTGCTGCTGCATCCGGAGAGCGTGGCCTCGGGATCCGCACGGCATGTCAACGGTTTCAAGGACCTGCTGGCCCAAAGCATCTCCTCCACCCGGTCCGGCCAGCTGCGGGTCGTCCAGGGCGTCCGGATTGACCCCGCCCCGGGCACCGCCCGGACTGCGGGCGGGCCGGGCCGCACGGGCGAGGCTCCGGTGCGGGCGTTGCTGGAGTGGCGGCGGCTGTTCGACACCAAACTGGTGGAGCTCACCGAGTACGGCTTTGCCACCATCACCCGGCTAAAGGTCGACGACGCCCTGCTCGCCGAAGTGGAGCGGCTCGGCTGGCGCCTTGTGATCGGCAGCGGCACCGAGTTCGCGGGCCTGCCGGACGCTTACCGGCGCGCCGCCTCGCTGCGCAACCGCGTCCTCACGAGCCGCCGGAGCGTCCGGGCGGACGACGTGACCTGGTCGGTGACCGGCCTGCTGGGACCGGTTGCCGGCACCCTGCTGGCGGGCCGCCTGCTGGCACCGCTGCTCGCCCTCGAGCCGGAGCGCCGCGACAGCCTGCTCGGCATCCTGCGGGCCTGGCTGGGCGAAAACGGAAGCTGGGACGCCACGGCTAAGGCCACGGGATTGCATCGAAACAGCGTCCGCCGGCAGATCGGCATCATCGCTGAGCTGCTGGGCCTTGACCTCAACCAGGCGCAGGCGCGCGCGGAACTCTGGATCGCGCTGCAGTACCAGGACGGGCTCGAGCTGCCCGATGCCCCGGCAACGGCCGGCTCCCCCGCCGGTCAGACGCCCCAGGAGCCGTAGATCTCCGGGCGGCGGTCGCGCAGGTAGTCCACGGCGTCCCCGACGCGGTCCGACGCATCGGCCGCGGCGCGGCCGGCCTCGCCCAGCTCGGCAAACAACAGTTCCGGCCCGCCTCCGGCTTCGGCCAGGACTGTGCCGTCCGGGCCCGCGACGATGCTGCCGCCGCGGAAGTCGCAGTCTTCCTCCATGCCGGCGTGATTGGCGTAGGCCACCGTCAGCTGGTTCTCCAGTGCCCGGGCCCGGACCAGCACCTGCGGCACGGCGTCGAACCCGCCGGCGAGTGCCGTCGGCACCAGCAGCAGCTCCGCGCCACGCAGGGCAGCGGCCCGCGCCGACTCGGGGAACTCGATGTCGTAGCAGATGACCAGGGCCGTTTTGTGTCCGTGGAAATCCACGACGCCGGGGGCCGCCGCGGCGGGCGCAAACGCCGCCCGCTCGTCCGGGCCGAACAGGTGCACCTTGTCATAGCTGAGCAGCTCATGGCCGGACGCGTCGACCAGGGTGGCGGAAATGTGCCACTCGCCCGCCGGCGTCACCGCGGGCAGGCTGTAGACCAGGGCGATGGTGTGGCGCCGGGCGATGCCGGCCAGGGCTTCCCGGAGCGCAGGCAACCCGCCGGGATCGAAGGCCTCCCGCAGCCGGCGCGGCGCATAACCCACGGGGAAGAGTTCCGGGGTCACCAGCAACTGCGCGCCCGCGGCGGACGCTTTTTGCGCCGCATCCTCCACCGCGGCGCAGTTCGCCTCAATGTCCAGCACGGCGGCGTTCGCCTGCATCAGGGCCAGCAGCACCATTACCACCTCACGTTTCCGGGCGCCTCCGCGGGGTCGCAGCGGGCTCTCCCGACCCAGAGTAGCCGCGTCCCGGAACGTCGTGTGTGGTGCATTTCCACCCGGGCGGCGGGCAAGCGGGGCAGAACGTCCTTGCCGTGGAGACGGGGAGTGCCGGCCGCCCTTCGCCCCACAGGCGAAGCGCGCGGCCGTTACCGTTGCGTTAACTTCTTGACTACAAGCCGGGAATGCGTCACGCTTCATAGCATGCCCTCACCAACGCGCTCAACGAGGAGCCGCACCAAGAACCCGGGATCGCAGTCCGCCCTCCGGCATTTGAACCAGCAGCGGATCATCGAATGCCTCCTCGCGGGCCCTTCCACGCAGGCCGAACTGGCCCGCCAGACGGGCCTTTCGACTGCCACGGTCTCCAACATCGTCAAGATCATGCAGGACGCCGGGCTGGCCTCGACTGAACCCATCACCAGTTCCGGGCGGCGCGCCCTGAACGTCCGGCTCAACAGCAACGGAGCCGTCGCCGTCGGGATCGACTTCGGCCGGCGCCACCTGCGCGTCGTGCTCGCCTCGCTGAGCTACCACGTGATCGCCGAAGAGTCGGTCCTGCTGCCCTTGGGCCACCACGCCGAGGAGGGCATCCAGGCCGCCGTCGGCGTACTGGACCGGCTGCTCGCGGACAGCGGCGTCGAGCGCAGCGCCCTGGTGGGTGCCGGCGTCGGAATTCCCGGCCCCATCGACCGCCGCACCGGCACCGTGGCGCAGGGCGCGATCCTGCCCGAATGGGTGGGCATCAACATCCTCAAACGCCTCGAAGAAGCGCTTGAACTCCCCGTTTTCGTGGACAACGACGCCAACCTGGGCGCGCTCTCCGAGGTCACGTGGGGGCCGCACAGCGGCATCAGCAACCTGATGTTCCTCAAGATCGGCTCGGGCATCGGCGCGGGTCTGATCCTCAACGGCGTCCCGTACTACGGCAACGTCGGCATCACCGGCGAAATCGGCCACGCCACCATCCACGAGCACGGGCTGATCTGCCGCTGCGGTAACCGCGGCTGCCTGGAAACCATCGCCTCCACCACCACCATGATCGAGCTCCTGAGCCGGGGCGAGGACCGGCCGCTCACGCCCGGGGACATCGTCCGAAAGGCCCTGGAACGGGACTCCGCGACGCTCCGTGTCGTGGACGATGCCGGGCTCGCCGTCGGACGCGCCCTCGGCAACGTGGCGAACCTGATCAACCCTGAAGTCATCGTGGTCGGCGGCCCGCTGGCAGGGCTCGGCCAACTCCTTTTGGACCCAATCCGGCGCGGCCTGATCCGCCATGCGGTGCCGGTCGTCGGCGAGACAACCACCCTCACGATGTCGTCCCTGGGCGACCGGGCGGAGGCCCTCGGGGCCACGGCTTTGGTCTTCCAGCACGCCGGAATCCGGCGTAACTAACCATTTTGTTATCCGCCCGTTGCGTTAAAGACTTGACGACAAGGGCGTGATCCAGTTTACTTTTCCATCAGACGGCCCTGCGGTTTGCAGGGGCGGACAACGAAGTCATGCATTGGAGGCGTAAGGGCAGATGACGTCCCTCAACACGCACAGTGATCCGCTAATCCTCGAGATGCGCTCCATCACCAAGGAATTCCCCGGCGTTAAAGCTTTGGCCGATGTGAGCCTGCGGGTGAAGGCCGGCGAGATCCACGCCATCTGCGGTGAGAACGGCGCCGGGAAATCGACCCTGATGAAGGTGCTCTCGGGGGTGTACCCCTTCGGCACCTACACCGGCGACATCGTGTACCAGAACGAGGTCCAGGAGTTCAAGGACATCCGGGCCAGCGAGCACGCCGGGATCGTGATCATCCACCAGGAACTCGCGCTCATCCCCGAACTGTCGATCATGGAGAACATCTTCCTCGGCAACGAGCCCACCAAGCGCGGCGTGATCGACTGGGCCGAGGCCCGGACCCGGTCCACCGAACTGCTGGCCCGGGTGGGGCTGCGCGAGGACCCGGACACCCCCATCAAGGAAATCGGCGTCGGCAAGCAGCAGCTGGTCGAGATCGCCAAGGCCCTGAACAAGTCTGTCAAACTCCTGATCCTCGACGAGCCCACGGCGGCGCTGAACGAGTCCGACTCCCAGCACCTGCTGGACCTCATGCTGGGCCTCAAGGGCCGCGGAATCACCTCGATCATCATTTCGCACAAGCTCAACGAGATCGAACAGATCGCGGATGAGATCACGATCATCCGCGACGGCAAGTCGATCGAGACCCTGAACGTCAAGGCCGACGGCGTCGACGAGGACCGCATCATCAAGGGCATGGTGGGCCGGACACTGGAATCACGGTTCCCGGACCACGAGCCGAAGATCGGCGAGGTCCTCTTCGAGGTAAAGAACTGGAACGTCGGGCATCCTCAGATCCAGGACCGCCTGGTCTGCAAGAACTCCAACTTCTTTGTCCGCCGGGGCGAGATCGTCGGGTTCGCCGGCCTGATGGGCGCCGGACGCACCGAGCTGGCCCGGTCCGTGTTCGGGCGTTCCTACGGCCGCTTCATTTCGGGCCATGTCTACAAAGACGGCAAGGAACTGCAGCTCAAGAGCGTCCGCCAGGCGATCGACGCCGGGCTCGGCTACGTCACCGAGGACCGCAAGTCCCTGGGCCTGAACCTGCTGGACGACATCAAGGCCACCACGGTCTCGGCAAACCTGCGCAAGATCAGCAAGAACTTCGTGGTGGACGCCAACAAGGAATACGCCGTCGCCGAGGAATACCGGAAGTCGCTGCGGACCAAGACGCCCTCCGTGGAGGAAGGCGTCGCGAAGCTCTCCGGCGGCAACCAGCAGAAGGTCGTGCTGGCGAAATGGATGTTCACCGACCCGGACGTGCTGATCCTGGACGAGCCCACCCGCGGGATCGATGTCGGGGCCAAATACGAGATCTACGGCATCATCCAGAAGCTGGCCAACGAGGGCAAGGCCGTGATCGTCATTTCCTCGGAACTGCCCGAACTGCTGGGCCTCTCGGACCGGATCTACACGATTTTCGAAGGCGCCATCACCGGCGTGCTGAACAAGGACGAAGCCAGCCAGGAAAGCCTCATGAAACTCATGACGTCCGCCCGCAAGACCGCTTGACCCTTTGGGACAAACCAGAACAATCCGAACACCCCGGACACAAGGACTGAAACAATGAACGCGCTCAAGAAGCTCTTTGGCGGCAACACCCGCCAATTCGGCATGATCTTCGCCCTGGTTGCGCTGATCCTGTTCTTCGAGATTTTCACGGAGGGCCGCACGCTCACATCGGGCAATGTCATCAACCTCTTCAACGGCAACTCCTACATCCTGATCCTCGCCATCGGCATGGTGCTGGTCATCATCGCCGGGCACATCGACCTCTCGGTCGGTTCCGTCGCGGCCTTCGTGGGTGTCTGCGTCTCACTCTTCATCCGCGACTGGGGCCTGCCCTGGTACATCGGCGTTCTGATGGGGCTGGGGCTCGGCGTCCTGATCGGGTGCTGGCAGGGATTCTGGGTGGCCTACGTCGGCATTCCCGCGTTCATCGTGACGCTGTCCGGCATGCTGATCTTCCGCGGCGCCAACCAGTTGGTCGGCAAGTCGAACACCATCCCGGTCCCCACGGATTTCCAGTACATCGGCTCCGGCTACCTGCCCGAGTTTGGACCGAATACCGGCTACAACAACCCCACCATGCTCATTGGCCTGCTCGGCGTCGCGTTCGTGATCTTCAGCGAGATCCGCTCCCGCCGCAACGCCAAGGCCCTCGGTGCCGAGGTTCCCGAAGCGTGGGTCATGGTCCTCAAACTGGTACTGGTCTCCGGCGCCATCCTCTACGCGACCTACCTCTTTGCCACCGGCCGGCCGGGCACCTCCTTCCCCGTGCCGGGCCTGATCCTGGCCGTCCTGGTCCTCGTGTACGGCTTCATCTCCTCCAAGACCGTTATCGGCCGCCACATCTACGCCGTCGGCGGCAACCGGCACGCCGCCGAGCTCTCCGGTGTCCAGTCCAAGAAGGTCAACTTCCTGGTCATGATGAACATGTCCTTCCTGGCCGGCCTCGCCGGCATGATCTTCGTCGGCCGCTCCACCGCCTCAGGCCCCTTCGACGGCGTCGGCTGGGAACTGGACGCCATCGCCGCCGTGTTCATTGGCGGCGCCGCTGTCACCGGTGGCGTGGGCACCGTGATCGGCTCGATCATCGGCGGCCTGGTCATGGCAGTCCTGAACAACGGCCTGCAGCTGCTCGGCGTCGGCGCCGACCTCACCCAGATCATCAAGGGCCTGGTGCTCCTGATCGCCGTCGCCTTCGACGTCTACAACAAGACCCAGGGCAAGAGGTCCGTGGTCGGGATGCTGATGAAGAACTTCAGCCGCAGTAACGAGATCAAGGCCGACGAGACAACCCAAACCACAGACGTCATCTCCAGGGGAGCCTGAGCGGCTCCCCCTGGTCCACGATTCCCCCGTTTTCTCCGCACACCATCAAAAGAAAGTGAACCAAGCAATGCGAATGATTGGTAAAGCAGGAAAGGCAGCAGCGATCGCTGCTATTGCGGCACTGGCGCTGACGGCCTGCGGCCGTTCCGACACCGGGACTACCGGCGGTTCGAGCTCCGGAGGCGAAGCATTCCCGAAGGGCTCCTCGATCGGCGTCGCGCTGCCCCAGAAGACCTCGGAAAACTGGGTTCTGGCGGAGCAGCTGTTCAACGACGGCCTCACCAAGGCCGGCTACAAGCCGGATGTGCAGTTCGCCAATGGCGGCGTTTCGGATCAGCAGAACCAGATTAGTGCCATGATCACCAAGGGCGACAAGCTCATCATCGTCGGTGCCATCGACGGTGCGCAGCTGGGCACCCAGCTCAAGCAGGCCAAGGATGCCGGCGCCACGATCATCGCGTATGACCGCCTGCTCCTGAACACCCCGGACGTGGACTACTACGTGGCCTACGACAACTTCAAGGTCGGTGAACTCCAGGGCCAGGCGCTGCTGGACGGCATGAAGGGCAAGAAGCCGGCAGGCCCGTACAACATCGAGCTCTTCGCAGGTTCACCTGACGACGCCAACGCGAAGGTCTTCTTCGACGGCGCCATGAGCGTCCTGAAGCCGAAGATCGACGACGGCACCCTCAAGGTCCTCTCGGGCCAGACGAGCTTCGAACAGGCCGTTACCCAGGGCTGGAAGGCAGAGAACGCCCAGAAGCGCATGGACACCCTGCTCGCCGGAACGTACGGCAGCGCCCCGCTTGACGGCGTGCTCTCCCCGAACGACACCCTGGCCCGCGCGATCATCACCTCTGTCAAGGCCGCCGGCAAGCCGATCCCGATTGTCACGGGCCAGGACTCCGAGGTTGAGTCGGTCAAGTCCATCATGGCGGGCGAGCAGTACTCCACTATCAACAAGGACACCAATGCACTCGTTGACCACTCGATCACCATGGTCAACGACGTCCAGGCAGGCAAGACGCCCGAGATCAACGACGACAAGTCCTACAACAACGGAGTCAAGGTTGTTCCCGCGTACCTGCTGAAGCCGGTCATCGTGACCAAGGACAACGTCCACACGGCGTACGAGAACGATCCGGTACTCGGACCGATCACCAAGCAGTAGTACCCGCCCCGGCACGCGACAGTCGCGCGCCAGGCAACAGAGCCCCGGCTCCCCCGCGAGGGAGGGCCGGGGCTCTTGCGTTGGCTCGTCTTGCCTGGTTGTCCGCCTGGTTTCCGCCTGGTCTTTCGCCTGCGGTAATTCGCTTCACAGCGGAGACATAGCTTCGCCGGGAGGTTCGCACAGCGGCCCGTACCACTGTGGGATCAGCGCCGGGCATCGGGCCCGGCAAAGAAATCCTAGGAGTACCGTGAGCGTTCTTGCCCGGAGTGTAGGCAACGCCTTTCGAAACAAGGTCAGGACCGCCGCTGTGGTGGCTGTGCTGGCCGTAGCAATCGGACTTGCCCTGGCCATGCTCGTGGCCAACCAGGCCGTCACCGGCAAGGTCGCCGAGCTGAACGCCTCGGTGGGCACGGTCTTGACCGTGAACCCGGCCGGCGGCCAGGGGTTCGAGGGCGGCGGCGAACCGCTGACCTCGGCGCAGGCCGCCACGGCCGCGGCCGTCCCCAACGTCAGCACCGTTGTGGGCACCAAGGCGCTGCGCCTGCGCAACGCCGCTGAAACCGCCGCCGAGGCCGCGTCCGGACGCCCAGCGCAGGGCGGGCCGGGCGGGCAGTCGGCCACCTCCGTCACCACGAGCCTCACGGCCGCCGTCGACGCCGGCACGCTCGGCAACCGTAACCAAGCTACTTCCAGCACATCCGGAAGCAGCAGCACCACGCAGGCCGCGCCGGCGTTCTCGCTGCCCATCACGGCAACCGGCATCGGCGCAGGGGTGGACTCCACCGGCAAGGCCCTGCAGCTGACGCAGGGCACCGGCCTGGGCAACTACACCGCCGCGTCCACCGGCGCCCTGCTGGGCACCACGCTGGCCACGAAGAACGGCCTCAGCGTCGGCTCGACGTTCACCATCGGGGCCCAGACCTTCACCGTCCAGGGACTGTTCGACTCCGGGACCGCCTTCGGCAACAACGCGCTCTACGTGACGCTGCCGACGGCCCAGACCCTCGCCGCGCTGCCGGACGAACTCTCCACCATGATCGTGACGGTCAACAGCATGGAAAACGTCGACGCCGCCAAGACCGCCCTGCAGGCGGCGCTCGGCGCCGACAAGGCCGACGTCACCCAGGGCCAGCGGAACCTTGAGACCGCCGTCAGCTCGCTGGACAGCGTCAARAACATTTCCTTCATCGCCTTCGTCGCGGCCCTTGGCACCGCTGGCCTGATCATCCTCCTGATCATGGTCATGCTGGTCCGCGAACGCCGCCGCGAGATCGGCGTCCTGAAGGCCATCGGCGCCCCGAACCGCACCATCGGCCTGCAGTTTGTGCTGGAGGCCCTCGTCCTGGTGGCCCTGGGCAGCGTGGTGGGCGCCGCCGTCGCCTCCCTCGCCAGCGGCGGCATCGCCAGCGCCCTCATCAGCTCAAGCAGCTCCAGCACGACGGCGGCGACCGGCCAGCGGGGCGGCCCGGGCGGGTTCCCGGGCGGGGCGGGCGGCCCGCTCGGCGGGGCCAGCCAACTGCTGACCTCCGTGACGGCGAGCGCCTCCCCCGGCGTCATTGCCGCGGGCATCGCCGCGGTTTTCGGCGTCGCCATCATCGGGGCCCTCGTCCCGGCCCTGCTCACCGCCCGCATCCGTCCCATCGAAGTCCTCCGAGGAGAATAGCCATGATCGAAGTCAAGAACCTGGTCCGCACGTTCAAGTCCGGCGACCGGACCATCAAGCCGGTCAACGATGTCAGCTTCGAGCTCGAGCAGGGCACGCTGGCCTCGATCGTGGGCAAGAGCGGCAGCGGCAAGAGCACCCTGCTCTCCTTGCTCGGGGCGCTGGACAAGCCCACCAGCGGCGATGTGGTGGTCAACGGCGTGAGCCTGGCCGGCATGCCGGACGGGAAGCTGACCAATTACCGGCGCCGGGACATCGGATTCGTGTTCCAGCAGTTCAACCTGATCCCGAATCTCTCGGCCGTGGACAACGTGATGCTGCCGATGGAGTTCGCCGGCGTGCGCAAGGCCGCCCGGGCCGAGCGGGCCCGGCAGCTGCTCGAACAGGTCCAGCTCGATCCGGACAAGCATGTCCGGCGCATCAACCGGCTTTCCGGTGGCGAGCAGCAGCGGGTGGCGATTGCCCGGGCGCTGGCGAACGAACCCAAGTTGATCCTGGCCGATGAACCCACCGGCAACCTGGACGAGCAGACCGGGGAGCACATCATCGAGCTGCTCAGCACGCTCAGCCGGGACCACAACACCACCATCCTCGTGGTCACCCACGACCGCGCCCTGGCCAACAAGACGGACCGGCGCTTCCGGCTCCAGCAGGGCCGGCTCACGGAGGAAACGGCCCGGACCCGCGCGGCGGCGGCCCTGACCGGCTGAGGTCCGGCGGAGGAGCTGCGGGCGGATCCCCTCCGATCCGTCCGCAGCTCCGTCGTCGCCCCCCTGGGCTAAAACCCCACCCCACCAGCGATCCGGTGAGAAGATGGCACCATGTCTGCCCTCATCGCGAAGCCGTGGCTGTTCAGCCAGCCGGACCAGGATCCCCGCACAGCCACCGGCGCCAGGCTGCGCTGGGGGGTCATCGCCACCGGCGGGATCGCTGCTTCGGTTACCCGCGACCTCGCACTGCTGGCGGATGCGGAACTGTACGCCGTCAGCTCCCGCACGCAGGCGGCCGCGGACGCGTTCGCGGCCGACTACGGCTTTGTCCGCGCCTACGGTGACCAGGACGGCAGAAGTGGCTATGCCCGCATGCTCGCGGATGACGCCGTCGACGTCGTCTACGTCGCCACGCCGCACGCCCACCATCACAAAATAGCCCTCGCCGCCCTCAACGCCGGCAAGCACGTCCTGTGCGAGAAGGCCCTCACGATCAACGCCCGGGAAGCAGCCGAGCTCATCGCGGTGGCGCGGGCAAAGGGCCTGTTCCTGATGGAGGCGGTGTGGAGCCGGTTCCTGCCCAGCATGCAGCGGGCCTTCGAGATCGCCGCCTCGGGCGAGATCGGCGAGGTGAAATGGGTCGGCGCCGACCTCGGCTTTCCGGCGCCGTACTCGCCCGGTTCCCGGCTGTGGGCGCCAAAGGACGGTGGCGGCGCCCTGCTGGACATGACGGTGTATCCCCTGCTCTGGGCGCTCGGCACCCTGGGGTTCCCGCAAACGGTCAGCGCCACCGGCTGGCTGAACGACGACGGCGTGGACGCCCAGAATGCGTTGACGCTCGGTTACCACCACGGTGCCCAGGCCCAACTGACCTCGTCATTGATGGCCTACGGACCCCGGACTGCCACCGTCGCGGGCAGCAAGGGCTACCTTCAAAGCCCAGGCTCCATCAACAACCCGAAGGAACTGCTGATCCGGATCGGCTTCGAGGAGCCCCGGACGGAGCAGTTCACCGTGGTGGGGCGTGGCTACACCTACGAGCTCCGCGAGGTCACGCGGTGCATCCAGCAGGGGCTCACCGAGAGCCCGGTCATGCCGCTGGAAGACTCCCTGAACACCATGCGGCTTTTCGACGGCGTACGCGCCCAACTCGGCGTGAGCTACCCCAACGACGCCCACTGACCACATCCCGCTTTCGACGTCCCACAGCCAACGGACGCGGCGCATCCCAAGTGTCTCGGTATGCCTACAGTTTCGGCTCCGCTCTGGACTCTCCCGTTGGGGCCGACTTACCCTGTAGGCAATTGTCCAGTCTTCCGGGAGCGGGGGTGCGCGCATGGATCCAGCAGCAGCGTCTTCCCGCGCGGGCCTCACCCTGCGCCCCATGCGCCCCTTGCGCCGGGTTCTCCTGGCCGCCGTCGCCGGTGCCGCGTGGCTGACACTGTCCTGCACGGCCGCACAGGCGGACGATGCCTGCACGTTCTCCAGGACGGCTGCCGAGGCCGCTGAGAGCGCGGCCGCCGCCGACTGTGCGGACGCCGACGACCTCCCTGTTCCCTCCCTCGACGGCGTGGTCTCCGTGGACATCGCTACAGTCCCGGCGGGCACCTGGGCGGCAGGCGCCGTTCCGGGCCCGAGGGCAGTTGCGGCGGACGTTGGTTCCGCCGACACCGACGAGCCTGCGGACAATGCCCCTGCCCCTGCGGTTCCGGATCCTGCGGTTCCGGACCCCACCGTGCCGGCGGCACCCGACCCGGCGGTCCCTGTCCCGCCGATCCCTGACCCTTCGCTACCTGACCCTTCGCTCCCTGCGCCTGCAGTCACCCCGCCGGCAACCGGGCCCGTGGTGGACCCAGGTGTTGTTCCGCCGGCCGTAGACCCTGCTGTTCCTGTTCCCGGCGTTGTTCCGCCGGCCGTAGATCCCGTGGCCCCGGCTCCGGATGCGGCCGGCGCGCTGCCCGGTGACCCCGCGTCCGTACCTTCGGGCGGCGTCGTTCCGGGCGCCGTCCCGGCGGGGACGCCGGCAGCCGTCGACGGCGCATCGTCGTCGGGCGCCCCGTCGTCGGGCGCCGCCAAAGCAGTCGCCCCCGTGGCTGCGCCAGCAGAACCGCCGGCGGCTGCTCCCACCGGCTCCGAGGCGGCCCGTCCCTTCCAGGCATCCAGTCCTCCGGTTGCCCCGGTTGCCTATCCCGCCTTGCTCATGCCTGAACCCCGGGGCGGGCCACCTGTCCAGTCCGGCGCTGCCCCGCCGGCCGAGCCCCCTGCCGGTACCGGTGAACCGCCGGATCCCTCCGGTAACCCCGGTCCGAGCCCGTGGCATGGCGGCACGGGCCTGCCTGCGCCAGAAGCACTCCCGCCTGCTCCGGGCTCCGGATCCGGCAGCGGGCACTCCGGCAGCGGGCCTGCCGGAACGGCCGCGTGGATGCCCAGCCTGTTCTTCTACGTGCCTACGATCGGCGCCGACCCTATCAGCGGTCCGCTCCAGCACGAGTACGCAGCCGTTAGCGCTGACCCCGGTTCTTCTCCTGACTAGTCGGGCCGTCTCTGCCTCCCCAGAGCACGGTCCGTCGGGCTGCCTTTGCCGCCCGTCAACAGTCACCCAGGAGAATCCCCCATGGACTCGACCGTCCACCGCCGGGTTTCCGGCACCCCAATCCCCTCAGGCCTGACCCCGTCAGCGCCCGCCCACCCGGAACACTCCGGTCCGCAGCCGCGGCCCGGCTGCAAGCCCCGCCCGCCCTAGCGCATGCCACCGCTCCCATCAAGGTCCTGTACCGCCGGAGCGAGGTCGTTGGGTCCGCTGGGGGACCCAACGGCATGCTCCGGCGGAAGGGCGCCTGCGGATGAGCGGCCGGCCAGGCACTGCACTTCACTACCCGGACCGGCGCGTCTGCCGCCGCCGCGCTGAACAAAACCAGATACCCGTCCCCGTATCATTCTTTAGGAGCACCGCCGGTGCGCACACGGAAGGTACGGGAACATCGTGAACAGTTCGCCCAACAGCATCGCGGCGGAGCCCTTGGGCGGCCGCTATCAGCTGGGGGAGGTGATTGGCCGGGGCGGCATGGCGTCGGTCTACACTGCCAGGGACCTGAACCTTGGCCGGGACGTTGCCCTGAAACTCTTTGCACCGCAATCGGCCGATCCTGACGAGCTTCGCCGCCAGGAAGCAGAGATCGAGCTGCTGGCGACCCTGAACCACCCAAGCCTGGTGACGCTGTTCGACGCCGGGACGGACACCCGGATTCCCGACGAACCCCGCCCTTTCCTGACCATGGAGCTCGTGGACGGCCAGGATCTGCGGACCCGGATCCGCCACAGTCCCCTGCCGCTGGACGAGTTGGCCGTGGTCGGCGCCGGGATCGCCGACGCCCTCGCCTATGTCCACGGCCTCGGCATCGTCCATCGGGACATCAAGCCCGCCAACATCCTCCTGGTGCCGGTCCGGCCGGGCGAGCCGCTTCGGCCCAAGCTCACAGACTTCGGCATCGCCCGGATCATCGATGGGACCCGGCTTACAACCACGGGAACCCTGGTGGGAACCGCCGCCTATCTCAGTCCGGAACAGGCCCGCGGCGCCGATCTCGGACCGGCGAGCGACATTTACTCCTTGGGCCTGGTCCTGCTCGAATGCCTCAAGGGCGAAGTGGAGTACCCGGGCAGCGCCGTCGAATCCGCCGTGGCCCGCCTGCACCGCGCCCCCGTCATTCCGGACACCGTGCCCGAGGAGTGGGCCCGGCTAATCCAGGCCATGACCGTCCTGGACCCGTTGGACCGCCCCGCGGCCGCCGACCTCGAGGCGGCCTTCCGCGTTGCGCTCGTTTCCCCCGGATCGCTGCCCGGGCCCGTCAAAACGGAACCCACCCGGATACTCCCGGCCCCGCCGCCAAGGCGGCCCCGCGCGCCCCGGCCCGGAGTAGCGGCGGGAACACGCCCCCTGATCGCGCTGGACCCGGATGCCCTCCCCCTTCGGCCGCGCCACCGCCGCTCCGTGTCGCGCGGAGCCGCTTGGTTCCTCCGGGCCCGGCTCCGCACCCGCGTTGCTGTGCTGCTCGCCGTGCTGGCAGTCCTTGCCGTCGCGGCAACGATCGCGGTCACCATCTCAGCCCCCGCGGCGCCCGACGTCGTCCCCTACCCCACCGTCACCGGACCGCTCGGCGATCACCTGAAGGATCTGCAAAAGGGCGTGGAACCATGAGCCAGTCGAGAACCGCCGGGCAGCACCACAGCGGCACCAGGCACCGGATGTCCGCAGGAATCCTGGCGGGACTGCTGTTGGCCGGGGCACTGGCCGGCTGCGGCTCCCCCGCCCCCGAACTGGGCAGCGGCGCGGCCAGGCAACTGCAAGCCGAAGTCCTGGCTGTCAGCGAGGCTGCAGCCGCCAACGACCCCGCCGGTTCCCTGAAGCACCTTGACGAACTGCTGACCCGGCTGGATGCCGTCGCCGCGAGCGGCGAGGTGTCCTTCAGACGCCACCAGAGCATCAAGTCATCGATTGACGCCGTCCGCGCGGACCTGACCGCGCAGCAGGCGGCCGAGGCGGCCCGGAAGGCTGCGGAAACAGCAGCGGCTGAACAGGCTGCCGCGGCTCAGGCGGCAGCCCAGGCGGCTGCCGCCCAGCCTGCCCCGGCCGCCGTCGCCCCGGCGCCTGCGCCTGCGCCGGCTCCTGCTCCGGCTGGCAAGGGCAAGTCGAAGAAGGGGAACGGCAAAGGCTGAGGCACCACGTAACTGCTGCCGCACCAGATTCCGCGCCACTCGCGGCCGCGACAAGCGTCGGCATGCCGCAGACCGACCGTCACTCCGCCGTCGTCATCGTCAGCCTACTTACTATTTCGGCGGAAGCCCGCTAGCGTAGAGGAACGGCTTTACGCCGGTCAACGACAAGAATCGCGGACTGCCGTCCGCCAATCGAAGGAGTGACGCCTGCATGGCAATTGTTCAGGAATCCATCGAAGTCAATGTTCCGCTAAGCCAGGCCTACAACCAGTGGACGCAGTTCGAGGAATTTCCGCACTTCATGAGCGGCGTGGAATCCGTTAGTCAACTGGACGACACCACTGTCCATTTCAAGACCAGCATCGGTGGAGTCCGGCGTGACTACGATGCGCGGATCATTACGCAGGAACCGGACCAGCGGGTGTCGTGGGAAAGCCTTGATGAACCTCGGAACGCCGGCACCGTCTGGTTCGAGGACCTCGGCGACGCCGAAACGAAGGTGAACGTCGAGCTGACCTGGGAGCCGGACTCGGCCACGGAAAAGATCGGCGCGGCCATCGGCCTTGATTCCCGCCAGGTTGCTGCCGACCTGAAGAAGTTCAAGCAGTTCATCGAAGAGCGCGGCGCCGAGACGGGCGGGTGGCGCGGACGCGTGGACCCGGTCGCGCCCGGCGCTGCCACCGCCGTACCGCTCCAGGAGGAAGTGGGCTACGGCGCGGAGCCTGCCTTCCAGCGCGTAGACGCCGATCCCGATCTTGCCCCCGAGCCGCCCTTCGGCCAGGACCAGCGCTAACCGGTCGTTTACTGGGCTGACTGGTTTGCGCTTTGCGGACTGGCAGCAAAACGCCCCGCCTCCCTTTCGGGAGACGGGGCGTTCTGCGTGGCGACCGGCCAGGTATTGCCAAAGCGCCGTCTGCGCGCTGCGGCTGGACTACTTGGTCAGCGTTGCAAGCACTTCGCTGAACTTCGCCGAGGGGCGCATGACCGCTGCGGCCTTGGCCGCGTCCGGCCGGTAGTAACCGCCGAGGTCCACCGGGGAACCCTGCACGGCCAGGAGTTCGCCGGTGATGGTGTCCTCATTGGAGGTCAGCGCGTCAGAAACGGCGGCGAAGGCCGCAGCGAGCTCGGCGTCGTCAGTCTGGCGGGCCAGTTCCTGGGCCCAGAACTTGGCCAGGTAGAAGTGGCTGCCGCGGTTGTCCAGCTCGCCGGCCTTGCGCTTCGGGGACTTGTCCTCGAGCAGGAACGTGCCGGTGGCGCGGTCCAGGGTGTCGGCCAGGACCTGGGCGCGGGCATTGCCGGTGCTGGTGGCGAGGTGCTCGAAGCTGACGGCCAGGGCGAGGAATTCGCCCAGGCTGTCCCAGCGCAGGTGGTTTTCCTTGAGCAGCTGCTGGACGTGCTTCGGGGCGGATCCGCCGGCGCCGGTCTCGAACAGGCCGCCGCCGTTGATCAGCGGCACCACGGAAAGCATCTTGGCGCTGGTGCCCAGTTCCAGGATCGGGAAGAGGTCGGTGAGGTAGTCGCGGAGCACGTTGCCGGTCACCGAGATGGTGTCCTCGCCCTTGCGGAGGCGTTCCACCGTGAAGGCCGTGGCCTCGTCCGGGGACATGATGGCGATTTGCAGGCCCTCGGTGTCGTGGCCCTTGAGGTATTCCTCCACCTTGGCGATCATCCGGGCGTCGTGCGCGCGGCCCTTGTCCAGCCAGAACACGGCGGGCGTGGCGGAGGCGCGGGCACGGGTGACGGCAAGCTTCACCCAGTCGCGGATCGGCACGTCCTTGGTCTGGCAGGCGCGCCAGATGTCGCCCGGGGCAACCGTGTGCTCGATCAGCACGGTGCCGGCGTCGTCGACGATCTGGACGGTACCGGCGGACTGGATTTCGAACGTCTTGTCGTGGCTGCCGTATTCCTCGGCGGCCTGGGCCATGAGGCCGACGTTCGGGACGGTGCCCATGGTGGTGGGATCGAAGGCTCCGTGCGCGCGGCAGTCGTCAACCACAACCTGGTAGATGCCGGCGTAGCTGCTGTCCGGGAGGACGGCGAGCGTATCGGCTTCCTGGCCGTCGCGGCCCCACATGTGGCCCGAGCTGCGGATCATGGCCGGCATCGAGGCGTCGACTATGACGTCGGAGGGCACGTGCAGGTTGGTGATGCCCTTGTCGGAATCGACCATCGCAAGTTCGGGGCCCTCGTTGAGGCCCTTTTCGATGGCTGCCTGGACGTCGCCCCGGATCTCCTCCGGCAGGTCGTCGAGGCCGTTGAGGATGGAGGCAAGGCCGTTGTTGGGGCTCAGGCCGGCGGCGGCGATCTGCTCGCCGTAGGTGGCGAAGAGGTCCGCGAAGTAGGCCTTGACGACGTGGCCGAAGATGATGGGGTCCGAGACCTTCATCATGGTGGCCTTGAGGTGGGCCGAGAACAGCACGCCCTCGTTCTTGGCCCGGACAACCTGGGCGGCGAGGAACTCATCCAGGGCCGCGGCGCGCATCACGGTGCCGTCGATGACCTCACCGGCCAGGACCGGGAAGGCACGCTTGAGGACCTTTACGGTGCCGTCTTCCTTGACAAGCTGGATCTTGATGTTGGTGTCGGCCTCGATCACCACGGACAGCTCGTTCGAGCGGAAGTCGTCGGCGTCCATGTGGGCCACGTTGGTCTTGGACTCCGGCGTCCAGGCGCCCATGCTGTGCGGGTTCTGGCGGGCGTAGTTCTTGACCGAGAGCGGGGCGCGGCGGTCCGAGTTGCCTTCGCGCAGGACCGGGTTCACGGCGGAGCCCTTGATCTTGTCGTAGCGGGACCGGATGTCCGTTTCCTCGTCCGAGGAGGGGTTGTCCGGGTAGTCCGGCAGCGCGTAGCCGTGGCCCTGGAGTTCGGCGATGGCGGCCTTCAGCTGGGGCACGGAGGCGCTGATGTTGGGCAGTTTGATGATGTTGGCTTCGGGCGTCTTGGCGAGGGCACCAAGCTCGGCCAGGGCGTCACTGACCCGCTGCTCTTCGGTGAGGTAGTCGCCGAACACGGCGATGATGCGGCCGGCCAGCGAGATGTCGCGGGTCTCCACTTCCACACCGGCCGTCGAGGCGAACGCCTCAATGATCGGCAAGAACGAATAGGTGGCCAGCATCGGCGCTTCGTCGGTGTGGGTATAGATAATCTTTGCCATTGCGCGGGCGTCTCCCTGAAGGTCTGGGTATTTCCGGAATCTTGTGTTATCTCAACACCCCTAACTTACCCGAGGTGCCCCCGTTGACGCCTACCGGCGTCGTGCGCGGACGGAAGAGTGACACCCCAACACGGCATAACAAAAATTGACAGGTGACTTTACAGGTTAGTCAAATTGCCGTAGTTTCGTTCCATCCAGCGGCCGCCAACAGCGGCCGCCCCGCTTTTCCACCGGTTAGGACACCCATGAGAACACCCAAGACTCTGGCCACCAGCCTGCTGACTCTTTCGGCCGCCGCGCTGCTGGCCCTGAGTGCCGCGGGGGCGGCCACGGCCTCCCCCGCACCGGCCAAGGCACCGGTCTCCGCCTCCGATGTCGCCAGCCACACCGTCACCGAGACGGGCGCGGCCGACTACTGGACTGCGGAACGCATGCGCAGCGCCGTCCCCGGCGATGTCCTGGCCGACAGGGCCATGAAGCGCAATGGCAAGGCCGCCGCGGCCAGGGGCCCGGCGGAAACGGGCGCACCCAGCAAGGTCGAGGCCGCGGCTCCCAAGCTGCAGTCCCAGACGCTCCAGACGAAGGCCAATGCGAGCGAGACCCCCGTCCCGCACATCGGCAAGGTCTTCTTCACCCTCGGCGGGACGAACTATGTTTGCTCCGGCAACTCGGTCTCTTCCGGCAACAAGAGCACGGTCTCCACGGCCGGGCACTGCGTGAATGAGGGCCCGGGCGCCTTCGCCACCAAGTTCACGTTCGTCCCGGCGTACCTGAACGGCGCCGCCCCCTACGGCAAGTGGACGGCCAAGGCCCTCTACGCCCCCACTCAGTGGAGCTCCTCGGGCGACATGACCTATGACACCGGCTTCGCCGTCATGTCCACGCTCAACGGCCAGTATCTGAGCGATGTCGTMGGCGGCTCCGGGCTGCAGTTCAACGCCGCCCGCGGCCTGACCTACAAGTCCTACGGCTACCCCGCCGCGGCGCCCTTCAACGGTGAATCCCTCAAGAGCTGCTCCGGCACCGCCACCAACGATCCCTACAACCCGCAGTTCAACACCCAGGGGATCCCCTGCAACATGACCGGCGGGTCCTCGGGCGGTCCGTGGTTCATCGGCACCAGCGCCTCCGGCTACCAGAACTCGATCAACAGCTACGGCTACGGCAGCAACTCCACCAAGATGTACGGCCCGTACTGGGGCAGCGTGATTCAGCAGGCCTACACCACGGCGGCCGCTTCCTAACCTGACGGCACGGGCTCCGTCCGCGGGGCCCGTGCAGCCAGGCTTGTTTACCCTGTCAACCCTGTTTACCCCGTCAACCCTGTTTACCCCGGCGCGGGGTCACTTGCGGCCCATCTTCAGCAGTGGGGAGGACGCAGTGGCCCCGCGCCGGCTTTAATGTGCGACGGCGGATCGCCCCCCGCCGCTGGACATGCCCTCCGCTCGCGCCAAGGCCCGGACATATCCCCCATATGTCCGGGCCTTGGCATGAAAAGTGGACATGTCCCCTGGTGGGCCCTCTTCGCTCCGCAAACAATTGAGCATGTCCTSCCGGGCTGGTCYTCTGCGCTCCGCAAAGAAGGAGCATGTCCCCCGGTTGGCCCTGGCAGCTCCRGAGCTCACGGGACATGCCCTCCCCACCCACCGGGGCCTGGACATATCCCCCATATGCCCACYCCTSGCCGCGAAAAATGAGCATGTCCCGCGGACCGGCTCCCACCCCACTCGTGGCACAAAAAATGGACATGTCCTCCGGCTAAGGGAGGGCATGTCCATTCTTTGTGCGGCTTTGAGGAACAGGCCTAGTGGAAGAAGTGGCGGGCTCCGGTGAAGTACATGGTGATTCCGGCGGCGTTGGCCGCGGCGATGACTTCCTCGTCCCGGACGGAGCCGCCGGGCTGGACCACGGCGCGGACGCCGGCATCGATCAGGATCTGCAGTCCGTCGGCGAACGGGAAGAACGCGTCCGAGGCGGCCACCGCGCCGCGGGCACGCTCGGGAGCTTCGCTGGCGTCGGTGCCGGAAGCGCCGGCGGCACCGCCGGCGGCGTCGACGTCGGACTCCACGGTGACGCCGAGGGTGTTGGCGCGTTCGACCGCGAGCTTGCAGGAGTCGAGCCGGTTGACCTGGCCCATGCCGATGCCGACGGCGGCACCGTCGTCCGCGAGCAGGATGGCGTTGGACTTCGCTGCGCGGCAGGCGGTCCAGGCGAACGCGAGGTCGGCCAGCGTGGCGGCGTCGGCGGCCTCGCCCGCGGCAAGGGTCCAGTTCGCCGGGGTGTCGCCGTCGGCGTCGACCTTGTCCGTCGCCTGTACCAGCATGCCGCCGGAGACCTGGCGGAACTCGGTCGGGTAGCGGCCGTATCCGTCCGGGAGGGCCAGGAGGCGGATGTTCTTCTTCTTGGACAGGATCTCCACGGCCTCCTCGTCAAAGCCCGGCGCGATGACGACCTCCGTGAAGATGCCGGCGACAGTCCGCGCCATGCCGGCTGTGACCGTGCGGTTCGCGGCGATGACGCCGCCGAACGCGGACACGGGATCGCAGGCGTGCGCCTTTGCGTGGGCGTCGGCGATGGGATCCGCCGCGGACGCGGAACCCACGGCCACACCGCACGGGTTGGCGTGCTTGATGATCGCGACGGCGGGCTCGGCGAAGTCGAAGGCGGCGCGCAGGGCGGCGTCGGCGTCGACAAAGTTGTTGTAGCTCATGGCCTTGCCGTGCAGCTGGTCGGCCTGCGCGATGCCGGCCGGGGCGGCCTGGTCCACGTACAGTGCGGCCTGCTGGTGCGGGTTTTCGCCGTAGCGGAGCACCTCGGAGCGTTCCAGGGCCAGGCCGGCGTAGGCGGGCCAGTCGATCACGCCGTCGCCATCCTCGTCGCGGAACTGGCTGGCGGTCCAGGTGGCCACGGCGGTGTCGTAGGCCGCGGTGTGCGCGAACGCCTTGGCGGCGAGCCGGCGTCTGGTCTGCAGGTCAAAGCCGCCCGAGGCGGCCGCCTCCACCACGGCACCGTAGGACGACGGGTCCACCACGATGGCGACGGCGGCGTGGTTCTTCGCGGCGGAGCGCACCATTGCGGGGCCGCCGATGTCGATCTGCTCGACGACGTCGTCAGGCGCGGCACCGGACTTCACGGTCTCCACGAAGGGGTAGAGGTTGACGACGACGAGGTCGAACGGCTCGATCTCCATGTCCGCCAGCGTCTGCATGTGGGCCGGGACGCGGCGGTCGGCGAGGATGCCGCCGTGCACGCGCGGGTGCAGGGTCTTGACGCGGCCGTCCAGCATTTCCGGGGACCCGGTGACTTCCTCGACTTCCTGCACGGGGATGCCCGCGGCGGCGATCTTCTTGGCCGTGGAGCCGGTGGAGACGATCTTGACGCCGGCGGCGTGCAGGCCTTGAGCGAGCTCCTCCAGACCGGTCTTGTCGTAGACCGAAATCAGTGCCCGGCGGATGGGAACTCGGTCGATGGATACACGGTCAAGCTGCGTGAAGCTCACAAAAGTCTCCGTCTTATATCGCGGCGGGGCCGCGGGTGGTGGGGATGCGGCCAGTTTATCGCGTCGCGGCGCCGGGCCGTCCCGCGCGCCGGAGTGTGAAGCAGACACCGGCCGCGCCCGGGCCACGTAGAGTTTTCACAGGAGGCCAAGATGAACACTTACACCACTGTGCCCAGCGGCGAACAGGTGGTCCAGGAGCTGCCGTGGCGGTGGAAGGTCCAGGGCCGGATCTTCCTGATCGGCGGACTGGGCTTCATGTTCGACGCCTGGGACGTCACCCTCAACGGCATCCTCATTCCGTTGCTGTCCAAGCACTGGTCGCTGACCCCGGGCGATGCCGCCTGGATCGGCACGGCGAACCTGATTGGCATGGCCCTGGGTGCCTTTGTCTGGGGCACCATCGCGGACACCATCGGCCGCAAGAAGGCCTTCACCGCGACGCTGCTGATCTTTTCCATCTTCACGGTGCTCGGCGCCTTCTCCCCCGACTTCCTGTGGTTCGTCCTGTTCCGGTTCCTGGCCGGGTTCGGCCTGGGCGGCTGCATCCCGGTGGACTATGCGCTGGTGGGCGAGTTCACCCCCCGCAGACAGCGCGGCCGGGTCCTTACCGCGATGGACGGCTGGTGGCCGATCGGCGCCGCGCTCTGCGGTTTTGTCTCCGCCGGGCTGATCGCCGCCTTCGCGGACTGGCGGCTGACCATGCTGGTGATGGTGCTTCCGGCCCTGCTGGTGTTCTGGATCCGCCGCAGCGTGCCGGAATCCCCGCTGTTCCTGATCCGCAAGGGCCGCCGCGACGAGGCCGCAAAGGTGATCGACAACCTGGTCCTGGCCACCGGCGCCGAGCCCCGGGTCTACAGCCTGCCCGCACCGCAGGAAGCACCACGTCTCTCGGCCGGCAGCGCGTGGACGCAACTGCGCGCCCTCTGGCAGTTCAACTGGAAGATCACGACGGCGGCGTGGGCCCTCTTCTTCAGCATCCTGCTGGTGTACTACCTGTCCCTGACCTGGATGCCGCGGATCCTGATCGGCGCCGGCTTCGAGGAGTACAAGGCCTTCCTGACCACGGCGTCGATGGCCGCCGTCGGACTCCTCGGCGTCGTGGTGGCCGCCCTGCTGGTGGAGCGGGTGGGCCGCAAATGGATCCTGGCCATCACGGGCCCGTTGTCCGCGCTGACGCTGGTGATTGTGGCGATCGTGGTGGACATCCCCACCGCCGCCGTGTTCTGGCTCCTGGTGTTCGGGTTTGTGGTGCAGGTGGCCATCCCGGTGCTCTACACCTACGTTTCCGAGCTCTACCCCACGGAGCTGCGCGGCTCCGGCTTCGGCTGGGCCTCGACGTTCTCCCGGCTCGGCGCCGGGTTCGGTCCGCTGATCTTCGCGGCCTTCCTGTGGCCGGAACTGGGGCTCGCGACGTCGTTCGCGCTGGCCGGCGGCCTCGTGCTGCTCTCCGTGCTCTGGATGGCGTTCTTCGCCCCCGAAACCAAGCAGCGCCGGCTCGAATAACTCCTCCCCTCCCCCAACTGACTCGCAGCAGGGGCCGTTTTGAGCGTTCAGAACGGCCCCTGCTGCGAGCTAGTTGGGTTGCCAGCCGCGGGAGGCGAGCGCGGCGCGGACCTTGGCAACGGCGGCCCTCGCGTCGTTCTCCATGTGCCGCTTCGAGATCCGGACCAGGATCCAGCCGGCGCTGCTGAAATCCTCCTCCCTGGCGATGTCACGGATGACCTGGGCCGGCTCGGAATGCCCGGCGCCCTCGTACTCCACGGCAACCCGGTGCTCCGGATAGGCAAGATCAGGTTGACGCACGACTCCGGAGCGCAGGACCGTGCTCATGTTCAGTTCCGGTTCCGGCAGCCCCGCACGGCACAACGCGAGCCGGAGCCTCGTCTCGGGGGCGGAGTCGGCACCGATCCGGGCCTCATCCAAGGCGAGCCGTGCCTTGCGGATGCCGGGCGTACCTTTGTGTCGGTCCAGCATCTCGGCCAGCTGCTCCGGACTTGCAAAAGGTTCCGCCCGGCCTTCAAACTCGGGCCGCGGATGACGCAACAAGTGGTCCGCCACCACTGTCAACTCGTCGATGCTCATCTTCCGGGCGCAGTCCAGCCACGTCCTGGTCCGCGTGGTGACCAGGACGCCGTCGATCGTGGTGATTTCGTCGGCGAAGAATTGCCCGACGTGGCCAGTCACGCCCCTGCGCCGGGGTATGGCCATCGTGTCCGGACGGGAAATGTGGATCCCGGGAGCATCGGAGCCCGGGAGGAAACCCGGAAAGTCCCAGATCCGGAAGGCGGTCGCGTGGGAGGCCGCGGAGAATTGCGTGACAAGCGTGAGGGGCCTGGCTTGGAGCTTCAGTTCAGCGGTCAGTTCTAAGGGCTGCCGGATCCCGCGGCTCGGAACGTGCAGGGAGCGATGCTTAAGACGGCGCCGGCTGATCCCCCTCTCGGCTGCCTCTTGAACTGTGAACGGCGCCAAGCCGAGCGGTGCTGGGAGCGGTCGAGGTGGCCTCATCGACCCATCGTCGCAAATCCGAGGACTGTCTCGGAGGGTTATCCACAGGCCGTGGCCCGTTCACCCAACTGACTCGCAGCAGGGGCCGTTCTGAGCGCTCAAAACGGCCCCTGCTGCGAGTCAGTTGGGTGGGTCGCCTATGAGGGTGGGCGGGCTACGGAAGGGGGTGCGGGGCTACGGGGCTGCGGCGAGGGCGGCGAGCGTGGAGACCAGGAGCCGGCGCTCGACGACTTTGATGCGCTCGTGCAGGGATTCCTCGCTCTCGCCGTCCCCGATCGCCACGGCTTCCTGCGCGATGATGGGGCCTGTGTCCACCCCGGCGTCGGCCCAGTGCACCGTGCAGCCGGTGACCTTCACACCGTAAGCCAGCGCGTCGCGGACACCGTGGGCGCCGGGGAAGGACGGCAGCAGCGCCGGGTGCGTGTTCAGGTATTTGCCGCCAAACGCTTCGATGAAGTCGGCGCTGACAATCCGCATGAAGCCCGAGGACACCACCACATCCGGGGCGAAGCCGGAGACCGTCTCGGTCAGGGCCGCATTCCAGGCCGCCCGGTCCGGGTAGGCCTTGAAGTCCACCACAAACGTGGGAATCCCGGCGGCGGCTGAGCGCTCCACCCCGAAAGTCCCCGGCCGGTCGGCGCCGACGGCGGCGATCTCGACGTCGAGCGCACCGGACTTCACGGCATCGATAACTGCCTGGAGGTTGGAGCCGGTGCCGGAAACGAGGACAACTATGCGCATGGTCCTAGCTTATGGGGCCGCTCGCGTAGGCTGGAAAACATGAATCCCCCCACGGAATCCGGCAGCGGCCAGCCGGACCGGCAACCGGGCGGCCAGGCGGCACAAGATTCCGCACGGCTGACGCACACCCTGTTCCGGCTGTTCATCGTCGCAGTCCTGGGCTCGTTCTTCGTCTTCCAGCTCGACGTGAACTACGTGTGGCTGACGGCGCTCCTCACCGCGGCCGGGATTGCGCTGGGCATCGCGGTGCTGATCCGTGCGGTGAAATACAAGGAATCACGGCTGGTCCTGTACGGCGCGATTTCCGGGCTGATCGTCTCGGCGGTGATGCTGCTCGTGGTTCTGGCCTCAACGCTGTTCTTCACCCAGATCCGCGACTACCAGCAGTGCGTCCGCCACGCCCTGACACAGCAGGCAACCTCGGAATGCAGGACGCAGCTGGAGAAGTCCCTGCCCACGCAGCTGCGCTAACAGCTACACCCACGCAGCCGCGCTAGCGGTTGTTGACCGTCTCGAGGTCTGCCTCACGCAGCTTCTGCTGGCGTTCCAGCCAGGGTCCAGCCGCGTAGCCGATCACGACGCCGATGCCGACCTCCGCGGCCACGAACAGTGCCATGCGCAGCGGATCGGGACCGATCTCCGTCAGCCGCCCGATGCCGGCCGAACCGCGGGCCAGCCAGGCGAGCCCCGCCGCGAGCAGCCCGGCCACGGAACCGATCACCGCACCCAGCACCAGGGTGGAGGCGGCGGCGGTAAACCAGCGGGCCCGGATCTTGATGGACAGCCATTCGTCGAAGTGGTTTTCGCCTTCGCGCAGGAACCACCAGCCGGCCAGCGCCCCGGCCAGCGCCGGCACCACCAGTGCCACGAAACCGAAGTCGAGGGAACCGGACGGCAGCGCCGCGAACACAGGAATGGACGGCAGCGGCCCGACGGCGGTCCCCAGCGGCCCGGCCAGCGACCCGACGCCCAGGGCGAACCCCGAGCCGCAGATCCAGGCCAGGGCGAACACGACGAGGTTGGGCAGGAAGCCGAGCTGCACGATGGTGAGGACACCGCCGCCCAGGGCACCGGCGTCGAGCCCTTCATAGACGGCGACCACAAGGTTCCAGTGGATGAAGAGGTCGACGGCGAGCAGCGCGGCGGACATCGCCAGGCTCGCCATCAGCGCCACCGATCCTGCCTTGATGGCCGAACCCAGGTACGAGCCGGCCCAGCGGGAGTGCTGGCTGGTGCGGGACAGCCAGGCCACGGCGTCGACGCCGATCAGCCGGCTCCACGAGCCTGCCTCGCGGCGCGCCCCGACCACCATGCCGAGCCCGAACGGGATGAGGGGAATGAATGCGGCGGCCCAGAGACTGATCCCGACGTCGGCTGTGCGGCAGACGAAGCCCGTGACGATCCCGAATCCCGCGTACGCCAGCCAGGAACCAAGCAGCGCCTGCCAGAGCTGGTCCGTGTACGAGGCGCGGGCAAGGCTCCGCCCCGCGCGCCAGGCGAGCAGGAACGGGATAAGGGCCAGCCCCAGCGGGATGAGCGAGAGCGTCCCGGATTCCGGCTGCGCGGCGGACCCGGCGCCGGCGGTGTCCAGCAGCAGCGGAACGCCGTGGATCAGCAGCCAGGCCTGGCCGGCCAGGCGTGCCAGGACGTCGAACCCGCCGTGCTGGAATCCGGCCGTGGCCCAGACCATGACGATCGGCGCCACCACCACGAGGGCGGAAATGACGGCGGCCTGGGCGGACTCGAGGGCACCCTGCAGCCACAGAGGCATGGGAAGGCCACGTTGTCCGGTCTGATCAGCGCGCAGTTTCATCGAGATCCATGGTGCCACGGGCCCGGCATCCGGCCGGTTTCCGACAGGCACAATGGCCGGATCCGCGGAATTCGCCCACCTGGGCCGCCGAGCTTTTTCCATACCCGGGTCGTAAAATTGTAAATGTCCGCAATCAGTGGTTGGAGGCAGATATGACTACCGCATCTCCTCATGCGCATGGCGTTCATCTTGGTCGGACAGATGTGCAGAACGTTGGCATGGGTGTAGGTATCGTCCTGATCGTCGTGGGCATCCTGGGGTTCATCCCCGGCATCACTACGCATTACAGCGAACTGAGGTTCTTCGGGCCTGATTCCAAGGCTCTGTTCCTGAACCTGTTCCAGGTGTCGATGTTGCTGAACATCGTTCAGCTCGCGATCGGCGCCACCGGCCTGACCATGTCCCGGACCGCCGTGGGCGCCCGGAATTTCCTCATGGGCTCCGGTCTGCTGTACATCGTCCTTAGCATTTACGGTTTCATCGTCGGCGTGGATTCGGCGGCCAACTTCCTGTCGCTGAACACCATGGACAACTGGGCCTTCATGGTAATGGGCGTAGCAATGGCCGGCGCAGGCTGGCTGCTGACGAGGCACCTTGAAGAAGACGTAAAGACCCGGTCATCAACCCCCGGGACCTAGGGAGCCGCGAATGAGTAACGTTTCATAGATTCGAAAAAATTCGTACTACCTGCTGGTGCAGTGGCTTAGCGGAAACGCGGCGGCTGCACCAGCTTTCTGTGTGCCGGGCGGTCTGCTCGGCACAGCGCCCGACGGCGGAACGTCCCGGCACGCCGGAAGGCCGGGACTTTGTGAGTCCCGGCCTTCCGTGATGCCCTACCGCTGCCGTTCCCGCTGGTGATTGTGCGGGTACTGCGGCGGCTTGTTAGCTTGCGCGTTCGTCCACGCGGGGCGGAAGGGTGTCCCACTCCGTTTCGGTGGCACGCATCCAGGGAAATGGCAGCAGGTCCTTGATCCGGACCTTCCCCACTTCGCCCTCGGCATCGACCAGTACAGACGTCTCGGTTCCGTAGGAACGCAGCAGCTCCCGGCAGAGGCCACAGGGGTTCGTGACTTGAGGCTGTCCCTGCCCGTCCATGCTGACGGCCACCACGGAGTGGATTGCTGCCTCCTGTGCCATACGGGCATTGGCGAGGGCGCTGGATTCGGCGCACACGTTGATGCGCTTGGCGCCAATGTGCAGTCCGAGGTAGATGGCCCCCGACGCACCACGCATGGCGGCGGCCACCCGGTGGTTTTCGCTGTGATGGGCGGTCAGCAACAGCCCACGCGCTGCCTCGTAAAGCTCCACGTCCAACGCGTCGAGATCAAAGGAGAGCACGTTTGCCTGCAAACCGCTTCCGTCCGGGCGACTGGCGTCCATAAGGGTTCCCACTTTCCGTTCTTACGTGCCGGCGTTCTTACGTGCCGCTGTTCTTACGTGCCGGTGTTCGTACCTGGCTGTGTCTTACCGGCCGATGAAGATGCCGTTCTTCTTCCGGGCGAGCAGGTAGAAGACGATGCTGAGCGCCGACAGGACAGCCACGTAGACGGGGAAGATCCAGGACGCGTTCATGGACTGGAGCCAGACCAGGAGGTAGGAGGCCGTGCCACCGAAGAGTGCGACGCCCAGGCCGTAGCCGAGCGCGGTGCCGGCACCGCGGCAACCCTTCGGCATCAGGGAGCTGGTGACCACGTTGTACAGGGTCATGTTCAGGACCAGCACAACCGAGCCACCGAGGAGGACGGCAGCGAAGCCTGCGATGCCGGGCTTGACGTACATCAGCATCAGGAAGACGGACGGAATGGCCAGCGCACGGGTGATCAGGAACCACTTGGACATCGACTTGCCGTCAGCGACCTTGCTGATAATGAGGCTACCGACAACCAGCACGACACCCAGGATGGTGGTGAGTGCGAAGACAGCGGTCGCGTCTTCCTTGAAGCCGGTACGGGCCGCCGTCGGGAGGCCGGTGTTCCACGCGTAGTTGTAGGCCTGTGCCGCGCCGACGACGAACGTGATGGCCAGAACGCTGAGCCAGTGCTTGCGCACGCCACCCCAGACCTTTTTCGCGGAGTTGTCCGCCAGCTCCTCCGGCTTCATGGTTTCAGGAAGGGTCCGGCGAAGGTAGACCACGACAAAGCCGAAGGCTGCGCCGACGACGAACGGCACACGCCAGCCCCAGTCGGCCATGACGGCTCCGCCGAGCATCAGGGACGACAAGTAGCTGACAAGCGACGCGAGCAGGATGCCTGCGTTGACGTAGAAGGAGATGATGCCGGCGACAAAGCCCTCACGTCCCTCGGGGACGAGTTCGACGGCGTGGGCGGTGGAGAGCGGCGCCTCAACGCCGGTGGAGATGCCCTGGATGATGCGGCAGACCAGCAAGATGACGCCGGCGGCGGCACCGATCTGGTCATAGGTCGGGCACAGGGCAATGATCAGCGTGGTGCCTGCCATCATCATGATGGACCAGAGCATTACGCGGCGTCGTCCGATCCTGTCGGCCAGGGTGCCGAGCATGATTCCGCCCAGCGGACGGAACGCGAAGCCGACGGCAAAGACTGCCAGCGCGCTCAGCGTTGCGGCAACGGGGTCCTGCGACGGGAAGAACTTCGGTCCGATGAAGGCCGACAGCAGGCCAAAGACCATCCAGTCGTACCACTCCAGGGTGTTCCCGAGTCCGAGGCCGAGCAGTCCCCGGCGGATTTCCGGAGATAGCCGGGACTTGCGGCGTATCTCCAGGTCAGTCTTGACGACAGTGTCAGTCATGATTCCTTTTCCCTTCCCCAGCACTTTCGGGGTGCGTGAGGTACGGATTACCGGAGGGCACCCCTGTTGGGGTCGCCGGTAATCGAAACTATCGTTTGGCTTGGTCCGCGGGGGCGGAACCGGCTCACCACATGGGAGGCGAGTTAGCCCAGATAGCTACGCATGCCTCTTCGTAGCGCTTGAATGCAAACGGGCCATCCAGCTCGGCAACACGGAACATGCCCTTCGTTAACCGGCCAAAATCGTGTTCTGCGGATGGCTTGGCAGATATCACGGCAGCATTACCTGGGAAACGAACGTGAACGCGGGTCGGATGCGCCTTCCGCCAGAAGGCCGTGCGCCCAAACCTGTTCAAAGCTTTCTTCCCCAAGTGCTGCAGCTCACACAACTATATTGAAGATCTTCACAGAGTCAACGGTTTTCGAGAAAGTCCCGTCCCGCCACGGCAGGCCGGCCAGCAAAGCCGCACGTCAGGCGCAAATCCGGGCGGATTCCGTAAAAATATTTACTAAAACCTTGATTCGCTAAAAGTTTTCACTATAGTTATGTGTGTTAGCTCACCAAGAGAGAGTCGGAGCATGGCCAACGAAATCGTCACGGGACATTCCCCAGCCGGCACGAGCGTCCTCCTTGCCACCGTAGGCAACAAGGTCCGCAACATGCGCAAGGACAAAGGAATGACCCTTGCGAAGCTCTCGGAAGTCACTGGCCTCAGCCCGGCGATCGTAAGCCAGATCGAACGCGGCCTGGCCAATCCGTCTTTCACCACCTTGGCGCAGCTGGCGCACGGCCTGGACATCCCCGTGGGGAAGTTCTTCCTCGGACAGGAGGAAACCAGGTCCCCCGTGGTCCGCAAGGCCGAGCGGCGAAACCTCAAGGGTGTCACCAAGAAGTCTGTGGGCGAGGCGGTCTATGAACTGCTCACCCCGGACCTCAACGGTGCGCTGGAGGCCCAATGGATCGTGAGTCCGCCAGGCCACGACACCAGCGCCACTCCTTTCCGGCACAGCGGCGAGGAGTTCGGCATCGTTATCTCCGGCCGGAAGGACGTCTTCCTGGACGGCGAGTGCTACACCCTGGAAGAAGGCGATTCGATCACCTTCTCCTCGGACACGCCCCACTGGTACAAGAACAGCTACGAAGAGGTCTGCGTAGCGATCTGGGTTAACGCACCTCACGCGTGGTGATCGGCCGGCCCTAGCCGCCGTCGCCATCTCCGGTTCCGACACCCACGGTGTCCGCCGGAACATTTTCCACACCCTGCATCACGGTCCGCAACGGGCCGCGCTGCGTCATACCCTCTGCCGGGTGGAATTCGCGGTCAGCGCCGCCGCGTAATCCTCCCGGGCACCGTCTTCTACGTCACCGGCCACCGTTCCAACGGCACCCCTGCCGGAAAGTAAGGATCCCCCATGAACCCGTCCACAGCCATGTCGTCGCTGGAACTCAGCACCACCACGGCGGACCTCACCGCCCCCGTCATCTCCCGCTCCGACGTCCTCGTGGTCGGTGGTGGCCCCGCAGGTGTGGCCGCCGCCGTCACCGCGGCCCGCTCGGGCGCCTCTGTCACGCTGCTGGAACGCTACTCCTCCCTGGGCGGCCTCGCCTCCGGCGGCATGGTCCTGGTGCTCGATGACATGATCAACGGCCAGGAAATCACCGTCACCGGCATCGTCTCCGAGTACGTCGAGCGCCTGCAGAAGCTGGGCCTGGCGATCGTCCCGCCGGCCGATGACCGCAAGACCTCCGAAGAACTGTGGAACAAGTGGGGCCGCTACGGCACCTTCGACTTCCACTCCCACACCACCCCCAAGCCGGTCTGCTACGCCGCCGCCTTCGACCCGGACGGCTGGAAGCGCGTCTCCAACGACATCGTCCGTGAGGCCGGCGTCAACCTGCGCCTGCACTCCTGGTTCTCCCGCCCCATCGTGGACAACGGCGTCATGAAGGGCGTCATCTGCGAGACCAAGTCCGGCCCGCAGGCCTTCATGGCCGACGTCGTCATCGACACCACCGGCGACATCGACGTCGCCTCCCGTGCCGGCGCCAGCTACGTCAAGGACAGCTACCTCACCACGCTCGTCTTCCGCCTGGGCAACGTCGACACCAACGCCGCGGAGGCCTTCGAACAGGCCAACCCGAAGGAAGCCCGCGCCATCAACCGCAAGATCAAGCGCCTCCTCGGCGGTGCCTGGGAACTGTGGTGGCTCAAGACCCCCATCGACGGCGTCGTCTGGTGCAACGCACCGCACATGACCGGCTTCGACGGCGTCGACCCGGCGGACATGACGGCCGCCGAGTTCGCCGCCCGCGACCGCATCACCGAGGCCGTGGACTACGTCCGCGCCAACCTTCCCGGCTTCGAGAACTGCTACATGCTCGACGTCGCGTCCCAGATGGGCGTGCGCCAGACCCGCCTGCTGGAAGGCGAGTACGTCATGACCAAGGACGACGTCACCTCCCGCCGCCACTTCGCCGACACCGTGGCCCGCGGCCGCGACTACTACTACCCCTTCCGCTCGCTGCTGCCCAAGGAAGTGGACCAGCTGCTCGTCGCCGGCCGGCACTACTCCGCCACCCCCGAGGCCCAGAAGATGTCCCGCGAGATCCCGCCCTGCATGGCCATGGGCCAGGCAGTCGGCGTCGCCGCCGCGCTGGCGATCGAGAACGGCACGCTCGTCCGCGACGTCTCGGCCCTGGACATCCAGCAGGGCATGCGCCGGCACGGCGCGGACCCGGGCGACGCCCCGTCGTCGAACGCCACCCTTGACGTGGACGCGGTGGTGGGGGCATGAGCACCGTCATCGACGAACTCTTCAACGCAGAAGGCACGACGGCGGCCCCGGCGGCCGCCACTGAAACGGCCGGCACCCCGCTCCCGCTCGACGGCATCAAGATCGTGGACTTCACCCAGGTGTTCATGGGCCCGTCCTGCACCCAGCTGCTCGGCGACTACGGCGCGGACATCATCAAGGTCGAACGCCCGGGCGCCGGGGACATCTCCCGGAACTCGTTCCCGGACAAGGACGGCCAGGACAACCCGATCTTCCTGTCCATCAACCGGAACAAGCGCAGCATCTCCGTGGACACCCGCACCGACGACGGCAAAGCCGTGCTCCGCCGGCTGCTGGCCGACGCGGACGTGGTGGTCAGCAACTTCCGCTCCGGCGTGATGGAGCGGATGGGCTTCGGCTACGAGGACCTCAAGGAGCAGAACCCGGGCATCATCTGGGCCTCCGGTACGGGCTTCGGCCCCGTCGGCCCCTACTCGCACAAGGGCGGCCAGGACGCGATCGCGCAGGCCTACTCCGGCGTCATGTGGCGCCGCGAGTCGGACGACACGAAGCCGGCCATCTACCCCACCACGCTGTGTGACTACATCACCGGCATGCACCTCATGCAGGGCATCCTGCTGGCCCTGCGCACCCGCGAGTCCGCCGGCGTCGGGCAAAAGGTGGAGGTGACCATGTACGACTCCATGCTGCACCTGCAGATGCAGGAGGCCTGCATGCAGCTCAACCGCGGCTACGAGGTCAACTGGGGCGCCATGCCGCTCAGCGGCGTCTTTGAAACCACCGACGGCGCCGTCTGCATGGTGGGCGGCTTCACCCCGGACCCGCTGCTGCGCATTTCGGAGGCGCTGGGCTTGGACGAGGACCTCACGCTGCGGCCCGAGTTCGCGAACCTTGAGCAGCAGTTCAAGCACAAGCCGGCGCTGCAGGCGATCTTCCGCGAGCGCATCGCCACCAACACCACCGAATACTGGACCACCAGGCTGGAAGACCAGGGGTTGCTCAACGCCCCGGTCCACACCCTGGAGCAGACCCTGGCCGACGCGCAGACACACGCCAACAACATGATCGTCGAGGCAGAACACCCCGGCGTCGGCACCGTGAAGATGCTCAACGCACCCATCCGGCTCTCCGCCACCCCGCCCACCATCCGCCGGGTGGCGCCGCGGCTCGGCGAACACAACGTTGAGGTGCTGCTGGAGAACGGCTTCGACTCCGAGACCATCGAGCGCCTGCAGCAGCTGGGGGTCCTGCGGTGACCGCCGTTTCAGCAGCTGAGAAGACGGCCTCAGCTCCCACCACAGTTGACCAGGTCACCCTGACCATCGAGAACCACGTCGCCACCGTCGTCATCGACCGCCAGCACGTACTCAACGCCGTCGACGGCGGCGCCCAGGCCCGGCTCAACGACATCTGGGACCAGCTCGAAGCCGATCCCGACGTCCGGGCCGTGGTCATCACGGGCGCCGGGACCCGCGCCTTCTGCGTCGGCGCGGACATGTCCGCCTCCGCCGTGGACAAGACCGGCCTCGAATACTGGGCCGGCCTGGACCCGAACGGGTTCGGCGGGCTCAGCCTGCGCACCACGCTGGACATCCCGGTAATCGCCCGGGTCAACGGTTACGCGCTCGGCGGCGGCATGGAGATCGTGCTTGGCGCGGACATCGTGATCGCCGCGGACACGGCCCGCTTCGGGCTGACGGAACCGCGCGTCGGGCGCCTGGCGCTCGACGGCGGCATCCACCAGCTGGTGCGCCGGATCCCGTACACCCAGGCGATGGGCATGCTCCTGACCGGGCGGAAGGCCGAGGCCGCAGAGATGCAGTCCATGGGCCTGGTCAACGAGGTGGTCCCCGCGGACGAGCTCGACGCCGCGGTACAGCGCTGGGTGGACCAGATCCTCGCCTGCGCCCCCACCTCTGTCCGGGCGGTCAAGCAGATGATCACGCAGACCGCGCACCTGACCGCCACCGAGGCCCGCGGCCTCCGGCTCCCGGCCCTCATGGCGGCGCTGGACAGCGAGGACTCCGCCGAGGGCGTCCGCGCCTTCCAGGAGAAGCGCCCGCCGGTCTGGCCGGGACATTAGAAATACAGCCGCTAGCCGTTCCACCGCCTGCGACTCAGGCGACCGAAGATTCAGCCGCCCGAAGAACAACAAGAGCTTAGAAGGAGAAACCAATGCGGGAGTCACTGACACCCGGCGTGTGGGGCGTCGTCGCCACACCGTTCCAGGGCAGCGCCCTGGATGTCGACACGGACAGCCTGGCCGGACTCGTGAGCTACTACGAGTCGATCGGCGCCACGGGACTCACGGTCCTGGGCGTGTTCGGCGAGGCCGCGGCCTTGACGGCAGCCGAGCGCAACCTGGTCCTGGAAGTGGTCCTGGAGGAAACGCGCCTGCCCCTCGTGGTGGGGGTGACTTCCCTCTTCACCGGCACGGCCGTCGATGAAATCCGTTCCATCCAGGCGGCCACCGGGGACCGGCTGGCTGCCGTCATGGTGCAGGCCAACTCCGCCAACCCCGGCGTGGTCATCGCGCACCTGAACGCCATTCACCACTCCACCGGCGCCAACGTGGTGCTGCAGGACTACCCGCTGGCCAGCGGCGTCCACATCAGCACCGAGGCACTGATTTCCGTCGTGCAGGCCTGCGGCTTCGTCACCGCGGTCAAGGCCGAGGCTCCTCCCACCTCCGTGGCGATCGGACACCTCACCGCAGCCCTCGACGTCTCTGTCTTCGGCGGCCTCGGCGGCCAGGGGCTGCTGGACGAGCTCATGGCCGGCGCCGCAGGGGCGATGACCGGTTTCTCCTACCCGGAAGCGCTCATCGCCTGCGTGCGGGCCTGGCAAAAGGACGGCTACGAGGCCGCCCGCGATGCCCTGCTGCCCTACCTGCCGTTGATCAACTTCGAGCAGCAGGCGAAAATCGCGCTGGCGATCCGCAAGGAATGCCTGCACCAGCGCGGACTCATTGCCGACGCCGGAGTCCGGGCCCCGGCCGCCGCATTCCCGGAGGTTCTCCGGACCGGGCTGCGCACGCACCTGGCCGAGGCCGCCGAGGCCCTTGGGCCGAACCCGGCCGCCGTCCTCACCACGGCGGGGAGGAACTAATGGATCTCGGAATCAGCGGAAAGACCGCCTTCGTGGCCGCCTCGACCGGCGGCCTGGGCCTCGCCATCGCACGGGCCCTCGCTGCCGAAGGCGTCCGGGTGGCCATCACCGGCCGGCGCGAAGTCCGCGCCAAGGAGATCGTTGCCGAACTGACCGACTCCTACGGACCGGGCGCCGTCGCCATCGAAGCGGACCTCAGCACCGCCGAAGGCGTGGCCGCCGCCGTCGAACAGACAGTGGCGGAACTGGGACCCATCGACATCCTGGTCCTCAACGGGCCCGGACCGAAGCCCGGCGCCGCCGCCACGCTCGGCGCGGACGACATTGCCGCGGCGTTCGAACAACTCGTCAAACCGCACCACGCCCT
This sequence comes from Arthrobacter sp. P1_C12_2, assembly GCF_056406415.1. NCBI lineage: Bacteria > Bacillati > Actinomycetota > Actinomycetes > Micrococcales > Micrococcaceae > Arthrobacter > Arthrobacter sp. P1_C12_2. Next base: position 241,154 of record NZ_JBFUAF010000003.1, read on the forward strand.
GGTCTCGCACATCCTGCCCGGCATGCGGGAACGGCGCTGGGGCCGGATCCTGGCCGTCGGTTCGAGCGGCGTCGTGGCACCACTGCCCAACCTGGCCGTGTCCAACACCGGCCGCGCCGCGCTGGCCGGCTACCTCAAGACCCTCGCCGCCGAGGTGGCACTGGACGCCGTCACGGTCAACATGCTCCTCCCCGGACGCATCGCCACGGACCGGGTCGCGGAACTCGACCAGGCCGCCGCAAAACGGCGCGGCACCACCCCCGAGGAAATCCAGCTCGAATCGCGCAAGACCATCCCCGCCCGCCGCTACGGCGAACCCGAGGAATTCGGCGCCGCCGCGGCCTTCCTCTGCAGCGCCCCCGCCTCCTACATCACCGGCGTGGCACTGCGCTGCGACGGCGGCCTGATCCGCGGGCTCTAACCGCGGGCTATGAACAGTCAGCACACACCCTGCTCCGACTCTCCCGAAGGAACACCATGACTTCCACCGACACAGCTACCTCAACTGCTACAGACCTGGACCTCATCACCGCCCGGCACCTTATCAACGGTGAATGGCTCGGCGGGGCGGACACCGAGCGGATGAACCCGGCCCGCCCGGGCGAGCTCGCCGCCCTCTCCCCCAGCGGCACCGCGGCCGACGTCGACGCCGCCATCACCGCCGCCACCGCCGCGCAGCCGGGCTGGGCAGCCCTGCCCGCCCCGTCCCGCGGGGCCATCCTGATGGCCGCCGGCAACCTGCTCCTGGAGCGCCAGACCGCCATCGCCGAGGACCTCGTCCGTGAAGAGGGCAAAACTCTCGCCGAGGCCAAGGGCGAGGTCAAGCGCGCGTCCGACGTGCTGCGCTTCTTCGGGTCCCTCGGCTGGGCCGCCACAGGCGAGGTGCTGCCCAGCGGCCTGCCGGACACCACCATCACCACCCGCCGCGAGGCGCTCGGCGTCGTCGGGCTCATCACGCCGTGGAACTTCCCCATCGCCATCCCGGCGTGGAAGGCCGCCCCGGCACTGATCAGCGGCAACGCAGTGGTCATCAAGCCGGCCGAGCTCACCCCGCTCTCCGCCACGCATCTGGCCCGCGCCCTGCAGGACGCCGGGCTGCCCGCCGGCGTCTTCAACGTGGTCCACGGCAAGGGCCGCGTGGTGGGCGACGCCCTGGCCCGCGATCCCCGCATCGCCGGGCTGTCCTTCACCGGCTCCACCAACGTGGGGCTCGGGCTGCAGGAGATCCTCAACGCCCGCCGCGCCCGGGTCCAGCTGGAAATGGGCGGCAAGAACGGTGTGCTGGTCCTGGACGACGCCGATCCCCGCAAGGCCGCCCAGGTGGTGGCGGCCGGCGCGTTCGGCCTCACCGGCCAGGCCTGCACCGCCACGTCCCGCGTCTACGTCACGCCCGGCATCCGCGCTGCCTTCCTTGAGGCCCTCACCGAGGAAGCCGCGCAGTACACCGCCGGAGACGGCCTCGAGGCCGCAAAGATGGGCGCCGTGGTGAGCAGCCAGCAGTTCGAACAGAACCAGGCTGCGGTGCGCACCGCCGTCGAACGCGGCGCCACGCTGCTGCACGGTGAGTACGACGGCGGCACGGACGCCGGTTTCCTCTTCCCGGCCGCCATCCTCACGGATCTGCCGTTCGACGACGCCGCCGTGACCGAAGAGATCTTCGGACCGGTAGTGGCCGTCCTCGAAGTCCCCGACTATGAGGCGGGGCTCGCCGCGATCAACGATTCCCGCTACGGCCTCACCGCCGGCATCTGCACCGATTCCCTGGCGTTCTCCACGGACTTCGCCGCCCGCGCCCAGGCCGGGGTCATCAAGGTCAACCGTCCGACGGCGGGCCTGGACCTGAACGTGCCGTTCGGCGGCGTCAAGGACTCCTCCACCAACACGTTCCGCGAGCAGGGGAAGTCCGCGCTGGACTTCTTCACGTGGGGCAAGACCGTCTACACGGGTGTGTAGCCTGCCATGACGTACGTGATCGCCCAGCCCTGTGTGGATGTTAAGGACAAGGCCTGCATCGACGAATGCCCGGTGGACTGCATCTATGAGGGTGACCGCTCGCTCTACATCCACCCGTCCGAATGCGTGGACTGCGGCGCCTGCGATCCCGTCTGCCCGGTGGAGGCGATCTACTACTCGGACGATGTCCCGGACGAGTGGGCCGACTACGTGCGCGCCAACGTGGAGTTCTTCGAGGAGCTGGGGTCGCCGCAAGGCGCCTCAGCCCTCGGAAACCTGCACCGCGACCACCCTGTGGTGGCGCGTGCGCCTCTAGGCGCCGGCGCCACGGGCTGACTCCGCACTGTCGCCGGCTTGCCGAAAAACGGCCGCCAAGCAAAACTGCTTGGTGGCCGTTTTCGTCTGACCACACCCCTTTGGCCCTTGACGGCGGCACCCCGCCTGAGGAGCATCACAAGGATTAGGACTGTGCCCGGCCAGGGCATCCTCCTGCCCTGACTGCACACCCGACCTGCAAGAAGGACCCTCATGCCGATGGTCTGGATTCGCGCATCATCCCGCCGGCTCACGGCCGCAATCCTCGCCGTCGTGCTCACGGCCGCCCTCGGCGGATGCAGCCCCGGACCGGAACCGCCGGTGCAGCCGGTGCCACCCGATTCCGGCTACCGGACAGTGCTCGAACAGTTCAGCAGGAGACTGCTCGACGACGGCGCTCCGGCCGTACTCGTCCAGGTCCGCGTGGGCGGGGACGAGTGGTCCGCGGCCTACGGGGTCCGAAACCTGAACAGCCCTACCCGGGCCGAGACCACGGACCCGGTGCACGTCGGCGGCATCACCAAGTCCATGGTGGCCGTCTGCGTGCTCAAACTGGTCGAGGAAGGCCAGCTGGAGCTGGACGCGCCGGTCAGCACCTACCTGCCGGAGTTCAACAAGGTGATGCACCCGCCGGGACCCGTCACCGTCCGCCAACTGCTGCAGCACCGCTCCGGCATGCCGTCCGTGGACGGGCCGTTGTTCGATCCGGCCACGGTGCGCGAAGCCCTCACCACCAAGGTGAGCCTGGCGGACCTGCTGGCCATGGCGGGGCGGATCTCCTGGCAGGCGAAGCTGGCCCAGGGATTTGAGTACTCCAACTCGAACTACATTGCCCTGGCGCTGATCGTCGAGCGCCTCAGTGGCCGGCGGATCGGCGAGGTGATCAGCACCGACATCATCGAGCCGCTGGGCCTGAGTGAAACGTCGATGACGGCGGCCGGGCCGGCGCCGTCGTCCATGGTCCACGGCTACATCGCGCTGAACCGCCAACAACTCGACGTCACTTATCCGGCCGCCCAGATCGACAACGCCGCTGGCGGCATGGTGTCCTCCGTGGCGGATGTGAATACGTTCTACCGCGCATTGCTGCAGAACAGGCTCCTCAAGCCGGACACGATCACGCAAATGGAGAGCCCGCTCTACGCCAGGTACGGACTCGGGGTGGTCCGCTGGAACGATCTCTGCACCAATGACTTCTACTACGGCCATCCCGGCGACGTGCCCGGCTACGGCACCATCGCCATGACCAGCGCGGACGGAACCCGGCAGCTCACCATGGCCGTGGCCTACCCGCCGGAACCGCTCCGGCCCTCGGACACCCACATCCTGCACCAGATGGAATCCATCGCCGAGGACACCCTCAACGCCACCTGCCAGACGGGGCCGACAGGGCCGGTCCAGGCTGCCGCCGCCGGTTCGGGCTAACGGCGGCCGTCTCTGTGACAATGGGCAGATGACAGCAATCATCCTCGTCTGGGACCCCGACGAATGGAACGATTGGACCTACCCGGCGGTGCTGGAAGAGGTCGCCGAAACCGGCCGGTATCTGGCCAGCTGGGAGGTCGGGACTGATCTCGGCAGCGGGCCCGGCAGTTCTGCCGGCGCCGGCGCAGACGCGTGGCTCGTGCTCCAGGGCCGCCACGGGCGCGGCCTGATCGGCCACGGCGTCATCGTCTCTGAGCAGCCGGGGCCCCGTTTCCAGGCACCGGACTCCGCGAGCGCCGCTCAGGCCAACGCACAGGACTGGTCCGCGCTGTACATCCAGGTGGACTTCGACGCCCTCCTGCCCGCCGGGGACCAGATCCCGCCCGGGGTCCTCGCCGAGGCCGTGCCAGGCATCGATTGGGAAGCGCTTCACGGCCCCGCGCTGGCCGTCGACCCCGCCGTCGAGCCCCTGCTCCGCGGAGTCTGGGGTGATTTCGGCCCGCTGCCAGCGGACCCCACCCAGCCCGTGCCCGGCACCGTCCCGGAGGCGGCGGTCACCCGGGTCGAAGTGAACCGGTATGAACACAGTCCGGACGCCCGGCGGGTCTGCGTCGCCCACCACGGGACCAGCTGCGCCGCGTGCGGATTCTCGTTTGAAATCGCCTACGGCGAGATCGGCAAGGACTTCATTCCGGTCCACCACCTGGTCCCGGTGTCACAGCTGGGCAGCAGTTATGAACTGGACCCCGTCACCGACCTCGTCCCGCTCTGCGCCAACTGCCACGCCATGGCACACCACGGGGTGCGGACCCCGCGCAGCGTCGCGGAACTGCGCCGGATCATGGCCGCCGCCGGGTTCCTGACCGGACAGTCCCTGACCCCGGACCAGCTCCAGGCCCAGCAGGACGCCCGGCGGATCCTGGATCAGCACTAGCAGGGTTAACAGCTTCATCCGCCTCAGGCGGACCACACCTCGCGGAACTTGCCGCTGCGGTCCGGCCGGGGAGGCTCATCGCTGAACCGGACGTCGACGCCGGCGGCGCCCTGGGCCGCGAAGAACGCCCCCAGGCGCTCTCCCACCGCCGCCCGCACGGCCGCCGTCCCTGCCGCCGTCCCGGCCTCCGGCCAAAGCTCAAGCCGCACGGTGAGCGAGCCCGGCCCGGTGCGGATCGCCTGGAACCGGCGGACGCCGGCGGTCTCCTCGATCACCGTGCCCAGCGCCAACGGCAGCACAGTCACCACTTTGCCGTCCAGCGCTGACCTGTCCAGCGCTGCCCCGTCCAACGCTGCCCCGTTCAACGCTGTCCCGGCCGACGCCGTCCCGTCGGCGGCGGCGAAGCTCAGCACGTCGCCGCTGCGGCCCTCGACCCGCAGCACGGGAAACGGGCTGCCGCAGGCGCACGGGCCGGCAGCCAGCTGCACCCGATCGCCCAGGTTGTAACGGATGAGCGGCTGGACCCGGTTGGCCAGGTTGGTGACCAGCACCGTGTGGGAGAGTTCGCCGGGCGGGACGGGCCGGAAAGCGTCGTCCACCGGCTCCACGATGTTCCAGTCCGCGTTGACGTGCAACAGCCCCTGCCGGCAGCGGCTGGTCAAGGCGAGCGCCTCCGAGGCAAGATATCTCACGGTGACCCGGCAGCCGAGGGCCGCCTCGATCTGCGCTCCGGCGTGGGCTGCCAGGGACTCCCCGGACGCGACCGCCAGGAGCGGATGGATCCGTAGCCTTCCCGCCTTTTGTTCGGCGGCCAGTTGCAGCATGGCGCTCGGATATCCGTAGAGCACGGTCGGCTGGAAGTCGTTGAGGTCCGCCACGAGGTCCGGGAGCGGCCGGAGCACGGAGAATACGCGCACCCGGCGGGCAATGCGGGGGCTGCGCCGGCGCGCGGCTTCGGTCAGCACGACGCCGGCAAAGTGGTCCCCGTCCGCGATCAGCGCCGCGGCCCGCAGCCCCCGGTGCAGGAAAGCCCGTGCCTCCTTAGCCGCCATCAGGGTCCGCCGTTCGCGGATCGGGCCCAGGAGATTGGCCACCAGCTGCGAGGTCAGGTCGTGGAGCAGGACCGCGGGTTCACCGGTGGACCCCGACGTCGTCACCACGAGGTACTGCCCGCGGTAGAGGCCGCCGATCCGCGAGGGGTCATCGAGCAGGTCTTCCTTCAGCCCGGCGAGCGTGATGTGGGGGTCGGTCACCCAGTCATCGAAGTTCTCCATGAGCTCGCGCTTGCCCACCGGAGGCAGCTCCCCTAGATACTTAGCCAGATCCGTGGCCACGTCCTTGACCGGATCCTTGACGGTGTCCGAGTCCCTGCCCGAGACCATGTCCGGGACGTCCCGGTACAGCCTGCGGTAGTAGGGCGAGGAGGACCGTGCGCACTCGACCAGTGCGGCGAGCCGGTCCCGTTGCCGGCGGGCGATCGCATCCTGGCTGGCCCGCCCGGCCCGCCAGATGTCCCACGCGATTCCGGCAGTCCGTGTCATCCCGAGGGGAGAGCCGCGCATCACCCATCACCCCTTCACGGGTCCGGCGCGCCTAGCATCCGGCGTTCCAGCATCGCCCAGGCTCTGCCCGCTCGTCAACGCCCGCACCCTCTTCCACGCTGGCACGGCGGTTGACCCTCCCAACAGGGGCTTTAGGCACCGGCTCGCCTCCCAACATGGCCCAATTGCTGGACTTCCCGGCCGGGAGCACCACAGACTGTGTACAACAGCTGGCTGGGCGGCGTGGGAAATCCTGCCTCCAGGCCGGCTGGGGACTAYCAGCAGCATCGTTTGGGGCTTTGCTTAATATCTTTTCCACCGCCGTGAAAGGACCTGGTTATGCCGGACTTGTCATTTTTGTACACGCTCATTTCGATCATCCTGGGGGCGGTCGCCGTCGTCGGCGTCATTTGGGTGGCAACAAAACTGATGTGGAAGGTGGCGGAACCGAACGAGGCCCTCATCATCTCCGGTCTGACGCGCGGCACGCTGGAAACCCGTGAAGGGATGGACTTCAAGATCGTCACGGGCAAGGGGGCCCTGGTGCTGCCCGGCCTCCAGACGGTGCGGCCGCTGTCCCTGACGCTGAACGAAACCGAACTCAAGGTCTCCTGCGTCACTTCCCAGGGCATCCAGGTGATTGTCGACGGCGTGGTCATCTACAAGATCGGGGACGCCCCGCCGTTCATTGCCAACGCCGCGCGGCGGTTCCTGGGCCAGCAGCCCAAGATGGAAAGCCAGGTGTACAACGTCTTCGAAGGCCACCTGCGCTCGATCATCGGCAGCATGACGGTCGAGGAAATCATCCGCGAGCGCGACAAGCTGGCCTCCCAGGTCCGCAGCGCCAGCGGCGTCGAAATGGAGAAGCTGGGGCTTGTGGTCGATTCCCTGCAGATCAAGGACCTCCAGGACCCCACGGGCTACATCCAGAACATCGCCAAGCCGCACATCGCCATGGTCAAGATGGAGGCCCGCATCGCGGAGGCCACCCGGAACCGCGAGGCGGCGGAAAAGGAAGCGGAGGCCGCGGCCATGATTGCCGACGCCCAAAGCGTGTCCGCGATCCGACAGTCCGTGGCGCAGGCCAATGCCGAGCGCGCCAAGGCGAACGCGGCCCAGGCCGGGCCGCTGGCCGACGCGACGGCGCGCCAGCAGGTGGTGGTCCAGGAAACCGAGGTGGCCAAGCTCGAGGCCGACCGGGAGGAACAGAAGCTGCAGACCACCGTCCGCAAGCCCGCCGACGCGAGGGCCTATGCCAAGCGCACCGACGCCGAGGGCCAGAAATCCGCGGACATCAGCGCCGCAGAGGCGTTGGCCCGGCGCACCGAGCTCGAGGCCCAGGCCAATGCGCGCCGAACCGAGCTGCAGGCCCAGGCGAACGCGACGGCGGCAGCGGCGGCAGCCGGGGCCACCAAGGTCACGGGCGAGGCCGAGGCCGCGGCCACGAAGGCGCGTGGCGATGCCGCCGCCTCCGCCATCAAGGCAAAGGCACTGGCCGAGGCGGAGGGCATCAAGGCGCGTGCCGAGGCGCTCGCAACCAACCAGGACGCCGTCATCTCCCAGCAGCTCGCCGAGAACATGCCGGCGATCGTGGCGGCGGCGGCCGAGCCGTTTGCGCACGTCGGCCAGATGACCGTCCTCAACGGCGGCGAAGGGGTCAACCAGATGATCGGCGGGATAATGGCACAGGTGGGCAACTACCTCCCGGCGCTCTCCAACGCGCTCAAGGACAGCCGGGATGGCAAGCGGCCCGCGAAGGGGCCTGAGGCGTAGGGGCGGCCATGCGCGCGGAGAGCCGGAGGACCTGATGCGCTGGGGTTCTTATGCATAAGGATGTTGACCGGAGCCTGACCGGAAAGATCGGCCGGGTCACCGGACGGATCGGCCCGGGCACCATCGGCGAGGTCATGCTGCCTGTCCGCGGCGGAACCAGCGCGTTCCATGCGCACCCGTTCGACAAGAGCAGCGTCTTCGCAGTGGGCGAGAAGGTCCTGGTCATCTATTTTGAGCCGCCGCAGACCGTGTTTGTGGACGAACTTCCGGACGTCCTCAAGGCGGACTGAGCGCCTCTGGACGCTGGAAGGCGGTGGGCGTATCCTGAAGTTCCGTCGCCTCTGGAGGTATTTTCGGATGGAAGGCAATTCGCGTCTGCGTGGTCCGGTCGGCAACTGGCCCGACCCGCTCTAACCCGTCCTTCCGCCATGCCGCTCGGCACCGCCGTTAAGTGGGCGTGCGCCGAACTCATGGCCGTAGTCCTTTACGCCCTCTTGGCGGTTTCCGGCATTTCGCCCACCTGTTAACCCACTCTTCCCCTCCCGGCCACGCCTGCTCCCCCCCGCCGCAAGCCGCCGCCCGCACCGTGGAGGGGTGAGGATCGCAATCGTCGCCGAATCATTCCTGCCGCTCATGAACGGGGTCACCCACTCCATCCTGCGCGTGCTGGAGCATCTGCAAGAGCGCGGGGACGAGGTGCTGGTGATCGCGCCGTCCACACAGGACACGGACGTCCCGGATGAGGTCTATGGCGCCCACGTCCACCGACTCCCGTCGGTCCCGCTGGCCGGCTATACGAATCTGCGGGTGGCGCTGGGCGGTGTGTATCGGGTCAAGCGAATCCTTGCCGACTACGCGCCCGACGTCGTGCACCTCGCGTCCCCATTCGTGCTCGGCTGGCGGGCAGCGCAGGCCGCCCACCAGCTCGGAATCCCCACGGTCGCCATCTACCAGACCGAGGTGCCCGGCTATGCGGGGCGCTACGGCGTCCCCTTCCTGGAGAATTGGGCCTGGAACCGGGTGGACCAGATCCACCTGTTGGCCTCGCGCACCCTGGTCCCCTCCACCTTCGCGCTAAACCAGCTCCTCGGCCGCGGCATTCCGCGCGTGGACATGTGGCGGCGCGGCGTGGACACCCAGCGGTTCAACCCCGCGAAGCGCGACGCCGGCTGGCGGGCTTCCGTGGCGCCCGGCGGCGAGCGCCTGATCGGCTACGTGGGCCGGCTGGCGGCCGAAAAGCAGGTGGAGGATCTGGCGGTGCTGGCGGATGTTCCCGGGACCCGGCTGGTGATCGTCGGCGACGGGCCCCAGCGGGCCGCCCTGGAAGCTGCCCTGCCGCAGGCGGTCTTCACCGGCTTCCTCGGCGGCGACGACCTCGCCCGGGCGGTGGCGTCCTTCGACCTCTTCGTCCATCCCGGCGAGTTCGAGACCTTTTGCCAGACCATCCAGGAGGCCATGGCGTCGGGGGTGCCGGTGGTGGCCACAGGCCGCGGCGGCCCGCTGGATCTCGTGGAGAATTCACGGACCGGCTGGCTGTACGAGCCCGGCGACCTCGAAGGGTTTCGTGCCCGGGTGATGGACCTGATGGGCGACGATGCCAAGCGCCGCGCGTTCGCCGCGGCGGCGCACGCCTCGGTCCAGGGCCGGACGTGGTCCGTCCTCGGGGCCGAACTCGTTGGCCATTACAAGGCCGTGATCCGGGAGACAGCGATCGGCCGCTCCCCCCTCGTTGCCCTATCACCTAGGGCGGCTGAACCCGGGTTTTAAGCACCCTAGGTGATAGCGCAACGAGGGGTTTGAGCCTTCCCCGCAGGTCTGGACCCGGCCCCGCCCACGTGTTGACACCCTCTTGACACACAAAGGGAGGCTCTGTGCGCCTATGATTTCCCGGTGGGAGGGTTCTAAATGTCTCGTTGGTGGTCTCAGGTTCGCACGGCGGTAGCCGGGTGACGGCGTCGTCGTACCCGGAGGACGCCCCCGGCACAGTCCCCAAGGAAGTCCCTAAGGAAGTTTCCGCCGCGGTCCCGGGCTATGGGGATTTGGTGGAATCCAGCCCCGACGCCCTGCTGGTGGTGGCCGAGGACGGGACTATCAGGATGGTCAACACCGCAGCGGAGCGCATGTTCGGCTACGTCCGCGCGGAGCTCGTGGGCTCGGACCATCGCATGCTCCTGGCCGAGGGGTTCCGGAACGGACTCGAGCGGCTGTTCTTCAGCCTCCGCCGCGGAGCCCACACCGACGGCGGCGCCGCTGCCGCCGAAACTGACACTGACACCGCTCCCGTGGAGGCCTACGGGGTGCGGCGGGACGGTACGGAGTTCCAGGCCGAAGTGGCCGGGTCCATCTTCGTCACCGGCGAAGGAACCGCGAGCATGATCGCCGCGGTCCGGGACACCTCGCACCGGCCGGAGAACGATGACAGCCTCCGCGAGGCCATGTCGCTACTGAGCGCGACGCTCGAATCCACCGCCGATGGCATCCTGGTGGTCAGCAGCGAGGGCGAGATCGCCGGCGTCAACAATCAGTTCCTCACCATGTGGGGCATCCCGCGGGAGATGCTGGCCACCGGGGACGACGAGGCGGTCATGGCCTTCGTCCTGGACCAGTTGCGGGATCCGGCCCGGTTCCTCGAGAAGGTCGAGGCCCTCTACGCCGATCCCGCGGCGGAAAGCCACGACATCCTGGAATTCCGCGACGGCCGGACTTTTGAACGCTATTCCCGCCCGCAGAAAGTCGCGGACGAGGTGGTCGGACGGGTGTGGAGCTTCCGCGACGTGACCGCGGCCAAGGTTGCCCAGGACCGGATCACCCGGGCCATGGCCGACCTCGCCGCACAGTCCGCCCAGCTCAAGGCGCTGGCGTTCCGGGATGGATTGACCGGGCTGTCCAACCGCCAGCTGTTCAACGACCGCCTCGCCAGCGCCCTCACGGACCGGCACGGCGCCGCCGTGGACGTCCTGCTCCTGGACCTGGACGACTTCAAGGAAGTCAACGACATCCTGGGCCACCACGCCGGAGACCAGATGCTCATTGAGGTCGGCCGGCGCCTCCGGGCGTGCGTGCGCCCGAGCGACATCGTGGCCCGGCTGGGCGGCGACGAGTTCGTGGTGCTCCTGATCGGCTCGCTGGAGCCCGAGGCGGTCGCTGCCCGGATCGTCGACTCGCTGCGCGTCCCGGTGTGGATCGACGGCACCATGTTGCGGCCCAGCCTCAGCCTGGGGCTCGCCTCGATCGGGGAGGCCGCCGTGGACGCCTCCGAGCTCCTGCGCCGTGCCGACGTCGCGATGTATGCCGCGAAGACCGCCGGGAAGAACCGGTACATGCGCTTCAAGCCGGAGATGATGAAGGCCCTCGTGGACCGCAATGACCTCGAGGCCGGCCTGCGGCGCGCCGTGGACAGCGGACAGATCGCCGTCCACTACCAGCCGATCGTCTCCACCGGCAACGGGACAGTGACCAGGGTCGAAGCCCTGGCCCGCTGGGTACGCGACGGCGCGCTCGTTCCGCCGAACCATTTCATTCCGGCGGCGGAACGCAGCGGCCTCATTGTCGAGATCGGCACCGAAGTGCTGCTGCGCGGCTGCACCGAGCTCAAGCCCTGGCTGGAAGAGGACTCCTCCCGGTCCCTGGCCGTGAACGTCTCCGGTGTCCAGCTGCAGCACGGGGACTTCGCCGAGCTGGTCCTGGCCGTGACGGAATCCTGCGGCGTCGACCCGCGCCAGCTGGTCCTGGAGGTCACGGAGAGCGTCTTTTTCGAGGACGACTGCCACGTGATCCAGCAGCTTATGAGCCTGCGCACGGCCGGCGTCCGCGTGGCGCTGGACGACTTTGGCACCGGCTTCTCCTCCCTGGGACGCCTGCAGGGCCTGCCCGTGGACACGCTGAAGATCGATCAGTCATTTGTGGCCATGATCAACACCGGCACCGAACAGTTGCCCATCCTGAACGCCATGATCGGGATGGCCCACGGACTGGGGCTGACCGTCACGGCAGAGGGCGTGGAAACGGCCGCCCAGGCCAGCTACCTGATGAATCTGGACTGCGATTCCCTGCAGGGATTCCTGTTTTCCGGCCCCCAGCCGGAGGCCGCCCTCCAGCCTGCGCTGGACCGGGCGGCCCGGGCCATCGCCGCGCTGCGGGGCGATCGGGTGCCCGGCAACCGGTGACCCGCAAAGTTCCGTGCCCAATGTGCTGGACACCGGGCCGAAGGACCCTATGATTCAGTGAAACGCATTGCTCCGGGCACCTCGGCCGGGAACATCATCGCTGAAGTGAACTTCCGTCGCTTGGGGGCCGGTATCGTCGTGGGAACTGGATTTGGTGAAGACCTGCTGGAGCAGGGTCCTGATGCGTTTCTGCTGCTGACCGCCGACGGGACCATCGCCTTCGTGAATTCGGCCGCTGAACGGCTGTTCGGTTACCCCCGCGCGGAACTCCTCGGCGTTCAGCACACCATCCTGCTCTCGGAGGAAGCCCGCGGCGGCTTCCTGCGGGTCTTTGGCCGGCTGGGCCGCAAGAGCCCGGCCGGAAGCCGGCCGTTCGCCGCCGCCGGACTGCGCCGGGACGGTTCGGACCTCGCCCTGGAGATCACGTGCTCGCTGGTCAGTGTCGACGGCGGCACGGCCATGGCGGTAGCTGTCCGCGACGCCGAGCACCGCAACGACTCCGATTCCGGCCGGCGGCTGGCCGTCTCCCTCCTGGACGCCACGCTGGAATCGACGTCGGACGGCATCGTCGTGGTCTCCAACGAAGGCCAAATCACCGGAATCAACGACCAGTTCCTGTTGCTTTGGGGCATGCCGCCGGAGCTGATCGCGGCCGAGGACCCCAATGCGCTGGTGCGGTTCATCGCGGACCAGCTGGTGGATCCCGACTACTTCCTGCAAAAGGTTGCAGCGCTCTACGCGGACAGCCTGATGCAGAGCCACGACGTCCTGGAGTTCGCCGACGGCCGCACCGTGGAGCTGTACTCGCGCCCGCAGAAGGTGGCTGACGCGATCGTGGGACGGATCTGGAACTTCCGGGACATCACCTCACGCCGACGCGCCCAGGACCAGGCCCGCCGCGCCATGGACGAACTGGCCGAGCAGGCGGGCAAGCTCAAGGAACTGGCGTTTCAGGACCCACTCACCGGGCTGGCCAACCGGATGCTCTTCAATGAACGGGCCGCCGCGGCACTGCTCACCCCGGAGCCGGTGCACGTGCTGCTGCTGGATCTGGACGACTTCAAGGAAGTCAACGACGTCCTGGGCCACCATGCCGGCGACGAGATGCTGGTCGAGATTTCCCGCCGGCTCCAGAACTGCGTGGGTCCGCACGGCACCGTCGCCCGGCTGGGCGGGGACGAGTTCGTGGTCTTGCTGGTCGGCTGCCGGGACGCCGACACCGTGGCCCAGCGCGTGGTCAGCACCCTGAACGCCCCCGTCTCCATCGAGGGAACGCTCATGCGGCCCGGCCTGAGCCTGGGCGTGGCATCGCGCGACGCCGGGACGGAGACGTCGTCGGAGCTGCTGCGGCAGGCGGACCTGGCCATGTACGCGGCCAAGGAGGCCGGGAAGAACTGCTACGTGCACTTCCGGCCCGAGATGCTGGCCGCGCTGCTGGAGCGCACCCAGCTCACGGCCGGGCTGCGGCGGGCGGTGGAGCTGGGGCAGATCACGGTCCACTACCAGCCCGTCATCTCCAGCGACCGGCTCGAGGTTGTGCAGTTCGAGGCCCTGGCCCGCTGGGAATGGGACGGCGAACTGATCCCGCCGGACGAATTCATCGAGACCGCGGAACGCAGCGGCCTGATCCGGGAAATCGGGGCCGAGGTGCTCAGGCGCAGCTGCACCGAGCTCGCCCCGTGGCTCGCGGAGGACCCGTTCCGCAGCCTGGCCGTCAACGTCTCCGGCGTGCAGCTGCAGCACCGGGACTTCGCCGAGCGCGTCCTGGACATTGCGGCGTGGAGCGGCGTGGACCCCCGCCAACTTGTCCTGGAAGTGACCGAGAGCGTGTTCTTCGACGCCCACTCCCACGTCATCGGCCAGCTCGAGACCCTGCGCGAGGCCGGCATCCGGGTGGCCCTGGACGACTTCGGGACCGGCTATTCCTCGCTGGGCCGGCTGCAGGACCTGCCGGTGGATGTGGTGAAGATCGACAAGTCCTTCGTGTCCATGCTCCAGACCGGCGTCGAAAAGCTGCCCATCCTCACCTCCATGATCCACATGGCCCGAAGCCTGGGGCTGAAGGTCACGGCCGAGGGCATCGAGACACCCGCCCAGGCACGCTACCTCATGGACCACGGCTGCGATGCCCTGCAGGGCTTCCTCTTCTCCCGCCCGGAACCCGGGGCGGCCAGGCAGCGTGCCGTCCGGAACTCCGCGGCGGCCATCGCCGATCTCGAGGGCGTCCCGCTGCCCGGGTAAGCCCCGCGGAAACTCGCGTCCGGTCTCTCCCCAAGTTTTCTATAGGGCCCTCTGAGCACCATGGGGCTTTATCGCGAACCCAACGTGTGGAGGCACCGCCATGGATGCACGCTTTCCCCTGATTTCCGGCCCAGTCCTGAGCCGCCGCCAGTTCGGACTGATCGTCGGGGGCGGCGCCTTCCTGCTGGTGGCAGGCGGCACCTACGGCGCCGTCTCCCGAAGCGGTCCACAGTCTGCAACGCAACTGGATACGGCCTTTGGCACCCTGTCGGTAACCCGGGCCGGACGCCTGGCCCGGCTGAACGCCCAGGGCCAACAGGCTTATCCGTCGATCGAAAGCGCAGCCGCCCTGCTCGATGATCCCGGAGCCTTGGCGGCCGGCGCAAGCACGGCCGTCACCGGTAGTTTCCGTCGGGCCGCGAACTCGACGAACCTCCCCGCAACGTCCCACGACCATGATCACGGCCACGACGGCGCACCGCCGGAGGATCCCAACTGGCCCCAGCCGGTCAACCTGACCTGGGGCGACGTCGTCCTCCTTGAGGTTGAACTCCACAACTCCAGCCAGGAACCCGTGCTCTTCAGCCCCGGCCAACTGCGTCTCAGGCTGCTCCCGTCCGGAACCACAGTCACTCCCCAGGACTTCGACCGCGGCCTGGGCTCGGTGGAACCAGGGGCCGCGGAGCATCTCTGGATCAGCTACCTGGCCCCCCATGACGCCCTGGCGATGGAACTGGAGTATTCGGAACCGGAACACGACGGCACGGCCATCCTCTCCCTTCCGTCTCTGACAGTCAGCCAGGTGAAGTCATGAGCCCGCTCGAGATCCACATCAACGACGGATTCCTGCCCATGGTGGACGGATCCCGCGTCTACCACCGGGGGTTCGGTGACCGGCGGACGCTGGTGAACGACGCGAAACCCAGCCTGACGATCAGCCCGAGGGTGTTCCTGCGCGACGGTTCGATCGTGGCGAGCCGCACCTACCCCCTGAAGGCCACCACTCCCCCGCTCGGACGCCCGGCACCTGCCGCCAAGGACCCTGCCAACCCCGGTGAATTCCTGGTCCGCCGCGCATTCTGGGCCAGCTTCTTCCCGGACCGGACGCTGATCGCCGAGACCGGCAGCACCATCAGCATCCGCGTCACCAACCACCTGGCCCAGGCGCACGCGCTGCAGTTCCTCAACGCGGGGACGGGGAACAGCCACGTCGGCACAGGGGTGATCAGGCCCGGCCAAACCAAAACCCTGGAATTCACGGCCCCCAAAGCAGGCACCTACCTGTACTGCGATCCCGGCGCCGATCCGGCCGATCCGACCGCCGACCCGGTCCAGCGCGTCCTGGGCCTTTTTGGTGCCTTGCTGGTCACCGATCCGGCCTCGCCGTGGCTGCCCATGCCCAACGGGCCGGAATTCGAACGCCAATGGTTGTGGATGCTCCACAACGTTGACCCGGTCTGGGCCGGCATCGCGTCGCGCAACGGAACGGTGGATCCCGACAAGACACCGGTGTATCCGCGGTATTTCACGCTCAACGGCCGCAGCGGCTTCCAATCGCTGGCCGCGTCCACTGACCTGGCGCTGAACCGCGTGCGGGAAGAGGACTCCCTGATGTCAGGCTCGGCCCGGCAGGTCGACGTCCGCAATTTCAGCCTGAGCGCCGCGGCAGGAACTGTGAGGACCGGCCAGCTGATGCGCTTCCTTAACGCCGGCGTCGTCCACCACCAGCTCCACTTCCACGGAAACCATCTCTGGACCGTCAGCCGCAACGGGAGCGTGTTTCCGCGTACCGGCGGCAGGATTGACGCTGACGGTCACGTGGTGCTGCAGCAGTGGGAGGACGTCATCGAAATGCACCCGCTGGACCGCAAGGACTCCATGCTCCCGTTGCGGCGTCCGCCGGAGATCATCGATGAGGTGTGGAACGCCCGGAAAGTGGACTATGACTACCCGATGCACTGCCATGCCGAGCCCTCCCAGGTGGCGAGGGGCGGCATGTATCCCGGCGGCCTGGTTGGCCACTGGACCGTGGCGGCGCCCGCGCCTGGAAGCGCCGGCGAGGCCACGCACGAGCTGTTCCGCACCCAGGTCGATTTCAGCTCCCACCAGATGCATGAGGGAAGCCCCGAAACCGAGTTCCGCCAGACCCCGGACGTGGAACACGAGTTCAAGTTCTTCAACCGCGAAATGTTGTTCGACGACGGCGGCAAATTCGAGATCTGGACCTTCGAGACCGAGAACTCCGGACAGATCTTCCCAGCACCGCTGATCCGGCTCACCGAAGGGCAGCTGTTCCACGGCACGGTGCTCCCGAGCAAGAAAGTCCACACCATCCACTGGCACGGCATCGAGCCGGATCCACGCAACGACGGCGTCGGCCACACGTCCTTTGAGGTCTCGGGAAGCTACACCTATCAGTGGCGACCGGAACGCGGGCAGCCCGGCAACCCGAACGTGGGTGCGTCCGGAACATATTTCTATCACTGCCACGTCAACACCACCCTGCACGTACAAATGGGCATGTTCGGCCCGCTGATCA
This sequence comes from Arthrobacter sp. P1_C12_2, assembly GCF_056406415.1. Taxonomy (NCBI): domain Bacteria; kingdom Bacillati; phylum Actinomycetota; class Actinomycetes; order Micrococcales; family Micrococcaceae; genus Arthrobacter; species Arthrobacter sp. P1_C12_2. The sequence goes on from NZ_JBFUAF010000003.1 coordinate 258,041, forward strand.
TCGACCCCCCGGTGCACCCGGCCTTTCCGGTGACCAAGGGCGCCAGGCGGGCCTTCGTGGACGGGCCGGAATACGACATCGACACCGAGACTATCCTTGTCCCCTTCTCCGTGGACCCCCGCTGGCACCTGCTCAACCACGCCGCCGGGCTCTCGGGCGAGGACGTTGGACTGGACAAGTTCGTTCCCAAGCACTTCTACCTGCTGGGCGGGGAATTAGCCCGTGCCCCGAAGATTGAAGGCCCAACCCGGCTTAGCCGCATCCGGGCCAAGAGGGCAGGAGGAGCTGTCAAGCCCACCCTGCTGCGGCTGCTCAACGCCAACTACTTCCCGGTCAACGTGCGCTTCACCGATTCCGCGGGCAAGCCGGTGGCCATGGCGGAACTCATCTCGCACGACGGACGGCCGTTCCGGGACACGTCCAACCCCAACGGACCGGCAGTGCCGATTTCTTCCACAAGCCCCCTGCGGTCCAGCCTGATCAACTTCGGCGCCGCCGAACGCTACGACATGCTTCTGCGCCCGCCGGCAGCCGGCACGTTCTGGCTCACTGTGGACCTGCTGGACTGGATAACTGAGGAGGTCCTCTTCACACGGAGGGTTCCAGTCGTCGTTGTCTAGCCGTCGCCGGCTAGCCGTAGGCCGCGCCACCGGCCCGGCCGCTGCCGGCACGGCCGGCGCGTGCCGGGTAGGGCTGCACAGGCAGGCCTACCCGGGCACGGCGTTCGACACATTTGGCTGCGGCATGATGCCCATCACGTTCGGGGCGCCCGCACCGCATATGATTCACTCAGCGCAGTGTGCCCTACTATCCGCAAGGTGCCCGCTATCCGTATTCATCGCCTGGGGGGCTGTTAGACATCGTGGAAGCCGGTTTCGCACAACAACTGCTGGAGTACAGCCCGGACGCACTGCTGCTGGTCGGCCAGGACGGAGCCATTTCCTTCCTCAATACGGCCGCGGAACGGCTCTTCGGCTACCCCCGCGCGCAGCTCCTGGGCGCGGACCACAGCATGCTCCTGGCCGAGGCCTCGCGGGAGGAATTCCACACCGTCCTGGCCGGGCTGGGCAAGGCCGCAAGCCCCGGCTCCCCGAGCCCCGGCTCCCCGAGCCCTGGCGCCCCGTTCGCCGGCTCGGGCCGCCGCGCCGACGGCACCGAACTCCCGGTCGAAATCACGTGCTCGCTGGTCCCCGCCCCGGCAGGAGCGGCCGACGCCGGAACGTCCGTGGCCCTCTCGGTCCGCGGCGGCGCCGGAGGCAACTCGGGTGCCGGCAGCGCCGGGCGCTCGCTCAGCGGCGACCTTCTCCGCCGTCGTCCTCCTGTTTCGGGGGCAGCCCCTGCTTCTGGAGGTCATCAGGGTGCTGCCGCTCCGGCGGCGTTTGCCGAGCACGACGACGAGCTCAAGGCGGGCTCGCTCCGTGACCCGCTGACGGCGCTGCCCAACGGCCCCCTCTTTAACGAGCGGCTCGCCGCGGCCTTTCGCCGCCCGGATCCGGTGGACATCCTCCTGCTTAACCTCGACGACTTCCGGCACCTCAATGACGTGCTGGGACGCTCCGCGGCCGACGAACTGCTGGTGGAGGTGGCGAGCAGGCTGCGCAACTGCGTCCGCCCGCATGACACCGTGGCCCGGCTCGGCGGCGACGAATTCGCGGTGCTGCTGACCGAATGCCTCAACGCGGACGCGGTGGCCAAGCGGATCGCCGGGGCCCTCTACGAACCCCTGCGTGTGGGCGGCTCCATGGTCCGGCCCGGCGTGAGCATGGGCCTGGCGTCGAAGTCGGGGCAGACGGTGGACGGGGCGGAACTGCTGCGGCAGGCCGACGCCGCCATGACCGCGGCGAAGGCTGCCGGGAAGAACAACTGGCTGCGGTTCCGGCCGGAGATGCTGAGCACCGCGGCCCACAAGGCCGACGGCGATTCCGGGCTCCGGCGCGCCGTCGAACTGGGCCAGATCTCGGTGCACTACCAGCCCGTGGTGTCGCCGGGCATCGGCTCGGTGGTGCAGTTCGAGGCGTTCGCGCGGTGGGAACGGCACGGCCGGCTGGTGCCGCCCAACCAGTTCCTGCCCGTAGCGGAGCAGAGCGGCCTGATCCGCGAGATCGGCGACGAAGTCCTGCGCCGCGCCTGCGCCGAGATCCGGCCGTGGCTGGCCGGCGACCCCGCCTACAGCGTCGCCGTGAACGTCTCGGGCCTGCAGTTCCAGCACCGGGAATTCGCCACGGACGTACTCGCGATTGCCGCATCCACCGGCGTTGACCCGCGCCAGCTCACGCTGGAGCTGACGGAGAGCGTGTTCTTCGACGCCTCCTCGGATGTGCTGGGCCAGCTGCGGCAGCTGCGCGCGGCCGGTGTCCGGATTGCCATGGACGACTTCGGCACTGGATATTCCACGCTCGGCCGGCTCCAGGAACTGCCCCTGGACAACGTCAAGGTCGACCGCTCCTTCGTGGCCATGATCAAGACCGGCCAGGAGCAGCTCCCGTTCTTCGCCACCATGATCAACGCCGCACACGCTCTCGGTCTGAAGGTCACGGCGGAAGGCATCGAGACCCCCGCGCAGGCCAAGTACCTGATGGACCGCGGCTGCGACTCCCTGCAGGGCTACCTGTTCGCCAAGCCGGCCCCCGCCAGCCACCTGGCCGGGACCATGGAAAGCGCCCTGAACGCCCTGGACAAGGTCGACGCCGCGCGGTAGTCGGGCGGGCTGGGCGCGCGCCGGCCGGGCGCGGTAGCCGGTTAAACCTGTCGGGATCCCCGCCGTTGGCGAGGATCCCGACAATTCATATCAGCGCTTTTCGCAGGCGATGCCGTCGTTGTCACGGTCGAGGTCGTATTCGCCCCAGTGACGGGGTCCGGCGCCGTCGTTGTAGCTGTACAGGGTGTTGTCGACGCGGAACGTGGTGACCGGCTTTCCGGTCGTCTTGTCCCGCGCACCCTTGCGGCCGACGCCGTGCGGGTACACCTTGTTGAGCTCCGTGCAGTTCTTGTACGACTTCGGCGCGGGCGCGGCGGTTGCCGGCACGGCCGTAGCGCTCAGGACGACGGCGGTGCCCGCCAAGGACGCGATAAGCAATTTCTTCAGGCGCACGTTTAAGAGCACTCCCCCAGGTCGTAGCCCTCGGCCGCGGATCGACGAGGGGCAGGAAAATGCTAACCCACGAATCCGCCGTTTCCGGTGAGGCTCAGGCGCCGTGATCCGAGCCCTGATCCAGCTTGTCGAGGTCCTGGGCCACCATCGCCTCGCTGCGCTGCCACAGCGCCTTGGCCAGGCCCGCGTCGTAGGCCTGCTTGTTGGCCTTGGAGAGCGTCCGTTTGGCGTAGTAGGCGCCGGAGATCCAGTCGTGGCCCGGGGTGGCGTTGGCGAGCCATACAAGGGTGTCCGCGCCCTGGTCCGGGGTCAGCATGAAGCGCTTGAGGAAGGACTTGTAGGCCAGGCGCATGGGGCTGGTGGAGTCGGCCGCGAAGTTTGTGGCCACACCGCCCGGGTGGAACGCCGCCGTCGAGATTCCCTCGGTGTTGTAGCGGTTGTGGAGTTCGGTGGTGAAGAGGATGTTGGCGAGCTTGGCGTTGCCGTAGGCGCGGTTGGTGGAGTAGCTGCGGGCCGCGTCGAGGTCGTCGATGTCCAGCTTGCCGAAGAGCGAATTCGCGACGCTCGARGTGTTGATGACGGTGGCCTGGCTGGCGATCAGTACGTCGATCAGCTCGGTGGTGAGCAGGAACGGGGCCAAGTGGTTGACCTGGAAGGTTGTCTCGTGGCCGTCCACGGTGAGTTCGCGGGGTCCCATGATGCCGCCGGCGTTGTTCGCCAGGACGTCGATCCGCGGGTACTTTTCCTTCAACTGCGCGGCCAGGGTGCGCACCTGGGCAAGATCGGCGAAGTCACAGACAAAGAAGTCAGCGCCGATTTCCTTCGCGATCGCCTCGGTCTTCTGCGCGGAACGCCCGACGACGACCACGCGCTCCCCCTGCCGGGCGAACGTCCGCGCGGCGGACGCGCCGATCCCGTCGCTGGCTCCGGTGATGACGATTGTGCGCTCGGGCATTGAGGTGTCCTTAGAACGAAGCGTTGGGCTGGTCTTTTGGAATCCGGCCCCGTCGAATTCTAACGAGCCTATCCAGGAGTTTGTTCCGCCGGAGCCGGTGCTTTCCCCGGAACTTGCTGGGAATGCACCGGCTGTAGCGCTAGATGCGCAGCGGCGAGCGGAAACTCAGGGCGGTGCCGGCGTTCTGCAACTTCAGGCCGATGGCCAGCATCTCCTCGGTGGACCGGAGCAGGGAGTAGTGGCTGTAGTTGCCCTGGATAACGGTGCCCGGGACCACAGAGGGAGCCACCACGAAATTGGGGATCGGAGTATCTTCGTCAAACAGTACGAATATCGCCGTCCGTCCCGCCTGGTAGCTCTGGCTGTTCAGGATGACCGGCAGCCATTGCGAAAGCCAGGTGTCGCCCGTCGCAACGCTGCAGTCATGCATGTCATTGCAGACATTCGGCACGACAACGGAAAAATTCGGAAGCGTGTTGTTGGCCAGGTCGCTTGCCAGCTGCCCGGCGCTCACGGTGCCCAGAGGCACATTGTTGACCGCGCATGACTCCCTGTCCCCCGGCCCTTGGTAGTAGATTTCGGGGTTGTGCCGCTCGGCATACAGGCCGGACGCGCTGAGCCGACAATTCGAAGGCATGTCCTCCATATAGCTCTTATAGGACTGGCCAGACGTACGCACCTGCCGGAAGATATTGTCGGCAGTAATGGGCGGCAGGCCGCTCGGGCTCGAATCGGAAGTGACGCCCTGCGTACTGCCCGATGTCATGGCCAGATAGCTCGGCAACGAGGGCAAACCCAGGCCGGCGTCACTCCAGGTGGAAACCGAGGCGCACTGGTTCGCTTTCGTACTCATGTACGGCGCGTTGGCGTTCCCTATGACCTGTGAATAGGTCTTGTTCTCAAATAGCACCCACATGACGTGGTCGTATTTCGCCGGAGCGACGGTCGCCGTACCGCACGGGTTGGCGCCGGGGGGCGGAGGAGGCGGCGGGGGCGGAGGAGGAGGGGGTGGCGGCGTGGCGTTCGTGGTGACAGTCAGTCGAGGCCTCTGCGTCGTGACGGAAGTCTCTTTGGAACTGTAAATGACGCCGTCGGAGGATGTGGTGCTGATGCGGAACGAATACGTCCCATCACCCTTGATCGCACTGAAGAGATCAAACTCCACAAAGGTGTTATCCGCAACAGCGCCGCGCGAAGCCACAATCGGCGTTTCCGCAACCGGCGCGTTGTTGAAGGTGATGGTGTTCTCACTCCAGGAGTTGTTCAGGACCCGTCGGACTTGGCCGCCCGAGTTGGATGGATCCGTAGCGAATAGCCGGAGCTTGGCGCCGGTCACGGTGCTGCCTGCAGTGCCGGTTACCGTCAATTTGAGGAAGATCATCTCGACCGGCGAGTTATCGGCCTTGAGGCCTGTTGCCGTGCGGAAGTTGATGGTGGGACTGTCACGCTTTACGACGGCGTCTGCCGTAGTTGAAAAGGTCAGTGTGGCGGCTTGTACGGGGCCGGCAACAAGGGAAATTGTGGCGGCCACGAGGAATATGACTGACGCCAGGGAAATCCATCGGTGCCTCGAGAAGGAACGGCTAAAACGATGCCTCTTGGTACCGTTTTTGCCCAAGGCGAAGCCAGGAACGACGCGCATCTGGGACTCCTATAAGGTCCGGTCGACGCACCCTGCGCCGCGGTGGCTGGTAGGAATCCAAACCCTAACCTGCGCAATAGTGGCTCACAATGCTCACGCGAAAAATAGCTGGCCGGCTAAAGGTATTCCCAAGGTTTCCAGTCGGCCCTATGCACGTGCCAGAACTGCCCGGCTGATTCACCGACGGCTTGTTGGGGGTTAAATGCGGGAGGACCCCCAACGGTGGTTGGGGGTCCTCGACCTGAATGGTGTTCCGGCGGTGACCTACTCTCCCACACCCTCCCGGGTGCAGTACCATCGGCGCTGTGGGTCTTAGCTTCCGGGTTCGGGATGGGACCGGGCGTTTCCCCCACGCTATGACCGCCGTAACCCTGTGTCCGCACCCTGCCGGCYGKGCCGGGGGTGGGAAATCTGGTGGTTACAACATGTGTGGTGTTGTTATTTGGTTGTGGTTTGTTCCTCAAGCAACGGGTTTGTTGTTTGGGAACCACATAGTGGACGCAAGCAGTCTTGTTTCTTTGTACCACCCCTGGGTGCAAACCCCTTTTGAATGGGTTTGCGGGGTGGTGTGTGGTGTAAGTTATCGGCCTATTAGTACCGGTCAGCTTCACGAGTCGTTAGTCCTCGCTTCCACATCCGGCCTATCAACCCAGTGGTCTGGCTGGGGGCCTCTCACACACAAGGTGTATGGA